>CADBMH010000293.1 GCA_902795705.1 uncultured Lachnospiraceae bacterium
GAAAAAGTTAGGCTTTAAGGATATGGTTGATGTGGCGATTGGTGCCGATTTTGTATCAGATTCCGAATCCAAGGAATGGGCGGAGGCTTATAATGAAGGGAAAAAGATGACAACCTCCTGTTGTCCGGCGTTCGTACACATGATTCGCCGCCACTTCCCGACTCTGGTAGATAATATTTCAACAACGGTTTCACCGATGGCGGCTACTGCGCGTCTGGTACGTGCGATGGATAAGGATGCGGTCTGCATCTTTATCGGACCATGTATTGCGAAAAAGAGTGAGGCAGGACAGGATCAGGATCATCCGGGCGAAAATGCGGATCTTGCCATGACCTTTGAAGAACTGAGAGCAATGTTTCGGGCAAAGAAGGTGAAGCTGCAGCCGGCTTCGATTGTGGAACAGAACGGAAGTGTATACGGAAAGCGCTATGCAAATGCGGGTGGCGTGACTGCGGCTGTGAAGCAGGCACTCATTGAGCAGGGCGTTACGGATCGTGTAAATGTACGACAGTGCAGCGGTGCGGAGGAGTGTAAAAAGGCACTTATGCTTTTGAAGGTCGGAAAGCTTCCGGAGGATTTCATTGAGGGTATGTCCTGTATCGGCGGCTGTGTAGCAGGTCCGGGGAATATTAAAGAGGTACGTGAGTTTAAACGTGAGCGCGATAAACAGATTCAGGAGGCTGATGACAGAGGCGTTGAGGATACCGTATCCATGTACAGCAAATATAAATTCTCTATGCACCGCGGAACAGGCGGAAAGTTAGAGAATGAAAAGAAAAAGGAAAAAGCAGAAAAGACGGAATAGAGATTGACGATCAGAGTGAAATGATAATTATGTTACTGTTTCCGGGTTTAACGGAAACAGTAACATTATTTTTACTTTAATGGAAACAAATTGATTAAGGAGGTAGCTATATGAACAAAAGTTACGGCAATATGAAAAAAGGATGGGGGATGCTTTTGGTATTTGCGCTGGCAGTAAGCAGCTTTTCCGGTACGGTTCCGGCTTTGGCTGCTAAAAAACCAGTACTGAGTAAAACAAAACTGGTTTTAGAGGTGAAGAAGACAGCAAAGCTTAAGGTGAAGGGAGTTTCTTCCAGGAAAATTAAGAAGATTACATATACCAGCACGAAGAAAAAGATTGCAACGGTCAGTAAAAAAGGGAAGATTACTGCCTTAAAAAAAGGAACGGCAAAGATTAAAGTAAAAGTGGTCTTGAAGAATAAAAAGAAATATAATCTGGTCTGTAAGGTGACAGTAAAGGAAAAGGCGGCACCGTCTGCTTCTTCTGCGGCAGCGTCTGTGGTTCCATCTGTGTCACCTTCCGCTTCCGCGACGGCATCTCCCTCTGCGGTAGTATCTGCAAGTCCGTCGGTGATACCGTCACCTGCGGTATCGGCGAATCCTTCTGTAGAACCGGCACCAACAGGCGAAATTCATTTATCTGCAAATGGTATTTCCACGAAGGACAGCGGTGTGATGCGTGAAAATATGACAGCGTTCACATTAGTACAGGATATGGGACTTGGAATCAATCTCGGAAATACTCTGGAATCCTGTGGAACATGGATTAATTCAGGCAGTGTATCAAATTATGAAACGGCATGGGGCGCACCGGTCACAACACAAAAGATGATTACCGGTATGAAAAATGCGGGATTTCATGCACTTCGTATTCCTGTGTCATGGTCAAATATGATTTCCTCTGATGGAAACTATACGATTTCCGATGAATATTTTGACCGCGTGGAAACCGTGATGAATTATGCAATCAACGAGGGCATGTATGTGATTGTTAATATCCATTATGACAGTGGCTGGTGGGCAAGGTTCGGTTCCAAGGACCAGGCAGAACGCGAGGAAGCGATGAAAAGGTATCAATTGATGTGGACACAGATTGCAAACCGTTATAAGGAGTATTCGGATCTGCTGATCTTTGAGTCGGCGAATGAAGAGTTAGGTGAAACCTTAAACTCAACGGAAAAATATGCAGGTTCCGGTTATTTTTCAGGGGCAGATGCGATTTATGACAAGGTAAATGAAATTAACCAGACCTTTGTAGATATTGTCAGAGGAACAGGAGGAAATAACAGTAAACGATTTCTTTTGATCGCCGGCTATGATACTGATATTGAAAAAACCTGCGATTCCCGTTATAAGATGCCAAGTGATACGATAAAAGATCATTTGACTGTGTCAATCCATTACTATACCCCTGCTACTTATTGCATAGCAGAGGATCCGAATAATAGCTGGGGATACCGTGCATCCTGGGGAACGAGCAGTGATATATCCGAGTTAAAGAAATATCTCGGAATGATGAAAACGAAATTTGTCGATCAGGGGATTCCTGTGATTATAGGAGAATACGGGGTAGGCGATACCGTGACTTCCGGTGGAAACGAGAGAAAAGAGGGACGGGAGCTTTTTGTGAAAAATGTATGTGAATTTGCATTGGCAAGCAGCATGTGCCCGGTGCTCTGGGATATATCCGGGCATTTTTATGACCGGATTGATTGTGAGATCATCAATGATGCAGAGCGGAAAATATTTTTAGAACTGGCGGGAAAAGAGGTGACCGAGAAGCCGGATACTCCGGTCAATACAACGACCTATGTATGGTCAGGGAGTATAGGATGTTCCGGGTGGAATCCGACAGATATTACAGAAGATACGGCGGCATCTGACTGCACGCTGGAAATGCTGGGTGGCTGCTATATGCTTTCAGGTGTGGACTGGTCAAGATTTACAAAACCGGAGATTGTCTTTCATAATGTATCCTTGTCCGGTGGCACAAGTGCGAGCTGTCAGGTGTCTACGGTAGTCAATGACAGCAACCCGTATTGGATTTGCATTGAAGAAGATGCGGAGAAAACCTATAAGGCAGATTGGGCATTTGCAAAGGATTTTTCTATGTCGCTGTCTTCTTTAGAGCTGAGCGGCACGCAGAGCCTATATCTTTGTGTCAGGGGAGGCATTGATTTTTCCGGTAAGGTTACGATTACGATTCGAGAAAAGCAGTAGGAAAAATCATATAGAAAGCGAAAAAATGGCTTATATTGAGGGAGGGAAAACTATGAAAAGGCAGGGCTTATGGGTGATTTTATTATCTGTAGTATTGACTCTTTCGGGCTGTTCGGGAAGTGGCGGAAGCGATACGACAGATTATTCCGGAACGAATCATATGGATACCGCGACAGAGGAGGCGAAGAATGCGGGAATTGCTTCGGATGGAGATAACAGAACCGGAGAGGAGTATTCTGGTGAATCCGGAGAGACAGGAGAAGACGGTCAGGTTTCTGCTTCAGCAGAGCCGGAACAGAAGAGCGGCGGAATTGATTTGCAAAAGATTATATACAGCGGGCAGGTGACAGTCTATACGGAGGAATTTGAAAAGACTTTAGATGCACTGGATCAGTTGATTCGTGACAATAACGGCTTTACCGAGCATAGTCAGTTTCGGGATGATGATGCATATAACGGATATTCCGAGGACTATAGAAGCAGATATTATTACACGGCTACTATAAGGGTTCCCGGCTCTAAATTTCATACGGTCATGGATTCGGTCAGTGGTCTGGGAAAAGCGAGTGAAAAACAGACCAGTGCGGATAATGTTACAGCAGAATATAATGATAATAAAGCGGTTTTGGAGGTCTATGAAGCACAGAGAGACCGCTATATGGAGCAGCTAAAAAAGACAAAGGATGAAAATGTTGCCCTGCAGCTACAGTCCAAAATCATGGACTTAGACACAAAAATCGCTTCCTATAAATCGAGACTGCAGACAATTGATAATATGGTCGATTATTCCACGATTACGGTTACGATTCAGGAATATGAAAAGTATGAGGCAAGAGAAAGGGAAGATACTTTCTTTGACAAGTTAAAGAATATTATGTCAGAGGCCGGTGAAAGTATTCAGGAAATTGTACTGTTCGTGGTACAGTTTATCACGGTCTATCTGCTGCGGATCATTGTCGGCGCAGTTGCGGTCATACTGGTCATCAAGCTGATCATTTTTATCCTGCGGCTGTTCGGCATTATGAAGCCAAAGGATAAAAACGGGAAAGGGATAGGAAATCCTTTTAAAAAGAAAAAAGGAAAAATACAGATGTCGCCACAGGGAACGGTGCAAAAGAAAGAGGATGATGAGCCGTCGGAGAAAAACTAAAAGATAGCATGTAAGTAAGGAGGAAGCTGAGGGTTGAAGGACAGTGAGCAGAGAAAGGCAGCGAGGGAATTTGCTGCATACTGGAAAGGAAAAGGTGATGAAAAAGGGGAAAGTCAAAAATTCTGGCTTTCACTTTTAAGAGATGTAATGGATGTGGAGCATCCGGAGCAGTTTATCAGTTTTGAGGACAGGGTATTTTTAGGGCATACAAGCTTTATTGATGGCTATATTTCGGAAACGAAGGTTTTGATTGAACAAAAGAAGCTTGCAAAGAGCTTAGATGAACCCATCAGACAGTCGGATGGTTCTCTTCTAAGTCCTTATCAACAGGCAAAGCGTTATGCGTCAGAGTTACCCTATTCCAAAAGACCGAGGTGGATCGTTACCTGTAATTTTGAAACATTTTATGTCTATGATATGGAGCGTCCGAACGGAGAGCCGGAGGTAATTGAATTAGAAAATCTCGAAAAAGAATATTATCGCCTGTGTTTTCTTGTAGACAGTGGGAATGAGAATTTAAAGCGGGAAATGGAGATTTCGATTGCCGCAGGAGATTTAGTCGGTATTCTTTATGATGCACTTTTGAAGCAGTATAAGGATCCGGAAAATGAGGAGAGTCTAAAATCCTTAAATATGCTTTGTGTAAGGCTGGTTTTTTGCTTATATGCGGAGGATGCCGGAATTTTTGGATCGCATACGATGTTCCATGATTATATGGCACAGTATTCTGCAAGAGAATGGCGCGAAAAATTGATACAATTATTTCATGTGCTGGATAAGAAACCGGAGGAGCGTGATCCATATTTAAATGAGGATTTAGCGGCGTTTCCTTATGTAAATGGCGGACTGTTTTCTGATGAATCTATTGAAATTCCGGGTTTTACGGAAGAAATAAGGGAGATCATACTGCAGAAGGCCAGTGCGGAATTTGACTGGAGTGAGATTTCACCGACGATTTTCGGCGCGGTCTTTGAGAGTACATTAAATCAGGAAACCAGACGCAAGGGCGGTATGCATTATACCTCAATTGAAAATATCCATAAGGTGATCGATCCTTTGTTTTTTGATGATTTAAAGAAAGAATTTGAAGAAATAAAGGATACAAAAGTTGCTAAAACAAAAAAGCAGAAATTACTAAGCTTTCAGGAAAAGCTTGCCGGTTTAAAGTTTTTAGATCCGGCTTGCGGCAGCGGGAATTTTTTAACGGAATCCTATATCAGTCTCAGGAGACTGGAAAATAAGGTTTTAAGTGAGCTTACAGGAGGACAGCTTACTTTTGGAGAAGTTATAAATCCGATCAGGTGCTCTATCGGGCAATTTTATGGAATCGAGATCAATGATTTTGCAGTAACGGTGGCAAAAACTGCGTTGTGGATCGCGGAAAATCAAATGATGAAAGAGACGGAAGATATTATTCATATGGACTTGGATTTTTTGCCACTAAAGACGAACGCGACGATTATAGAGGGAAATGCGCTTCGTATGGATTGGAGCGGACTTCATGAGGAAGAAAAGCATCCGCTTATTCAGGCAAAGAAAACAAATTTGATTTCGCCGGATGAGATTGATGAAAGCAAAATGTTTCCGATTTCCGTAAAAGAAAGTGCAAAATATGAAGTGGTCAATCTGGTTACAGAGGAACTCCATGTAGGAAAGGAAAAGCCGGCTGCAATAAAAAATCACTATGATTACATTATGGGAAATCCACCGTTTGTGGGATATTCTCTGCAAAACAAGGAACAGAAAGCAGATATCCTATCTGTGTATACAGATGAGAGTGGGAAAACTTATAAAACAGCAGGAAAAATAGATTATGTGGCAGGGTGGTATTTTAGAGCGGCAGAGTTTATACAGAATACGAATACTAAGGTTGCCTTTGTATCCACAAATTCTATTACACAGGGGGAACAGGTAGCAGGTATTTGGAAACCACTGTATGAAAGATTTGGAATACATATTGACTTTGCTTATCGAACTTTTAGGTGGGATAGTGAATCAAATGCAAAAGCTCAAGTTCATTGTGTGATTATTGGGTTTAGTACAATAAATCATTTGAAAGATAAAATAATTTTTGATCATGGGACGACTAAAATTGTAAGTAATATTAATCCTTTTTTAGTAGAGGCATCCGATGTATTTATTTTAAGCAGAGGGACACCGCTTTATGATGTGCCGAATATGACAACAGGAAATCGCCCTGCTGATGGCGGACATCTGATTATTGAAAAAGAAGACTATTCTGATTTTATTAAGCGTGAACCTGATGCTGTAAAATATATAAAAAAATTCATAGGTTCCACAGAATACATAAATAACAAAGAGCGGTATTGTTTATGGTTGGTTGGTATAAGCCCTAAGGAGTTAAGAAAAATGCCCGAAGTTATGAAGCGTGTCGAATTATGCAAACAAGATAGATTGCATAGCCCTGATAAGGGGAGACAGAAATTAGCTGATACACCAACAATTTTTAGAGAAATACAAAATCCGGAACAATATGTAATCATACCAAGGGTTTCATCTGAAAGAAGAAGATATATTCCTATAGGTTTTTTAGATGATAATTATATTCCTTCCGATTCTGTTACTATCATTCCGGGCGCAACTTTATATCATTTCGGAATCCTTACCTCTAATGTACATATGGCATGGATGAGAACTGTTGCAGGAAGGTTGAAAAGTGATTATCGCTATTCAAAAGATATTGTTTACAACAATTTTCCATGGCCGGCGCCTACAGAGGAACAAAAGACAAAAATTGAAAAGACGGCACAGATGATTTTAACTGCAAGAGAGAAATACCCGGATAGTTCTCTTGCAGATCTCTATGATGATTTGACTATGCCGCCGGAGCTTCGAAAAGCACATCAGGAAAATGACAGGGCTGTCATGGCGGCGTATGGATTTTCTGTAAATGATACAACGGAAAGCAGTTGTGTGACAGAGTTAATGAAGATGTATCAAAAGAAAGTTATGGAACATGCTAAATAATAGAATAAAGGAGAATTACCTATGAATAAAAACATAGTGGAACCTTTGGAGCAAGAGAAAAAGAGGAAGAAGTTCGGTTTCATCGGTTTCGGGTTGATTGGCGGATCTGTCGCAAGGGCACTTAGAATCCTTTATCCGGAAAGCTGGATTGTGGCGTATAACTATTACGAAACAAAGCTACATCCTGCGTTGGAGGAGGCAAAGAAGGCGGGGACGCTTACGGATATTTATACAGAACTATCCGCTTTTTCGGACTGTGATGTACTGTTTTTATGTGCACCGGTGATCAAAAATGTCGATTATCTTTCCAAATTGGCACCTTACATTGGAGAGGATTGTATTATTACGGATGTAGGCAGTGTAAAGGGAAACATTTATCAAAAAGTGAAAGAGCTTCACTTAGAGAGGCAGTTTGTCGGAGGACATCCGATGACCGGTTCGGAAAAAACAGGCTATCAAAATTCAAGTGAAGAGTTTCTTAAGGGTGCATGGTATATTTTGACTCCAACGCCGGAGACAGAGCCTTCTTATATAGCATGGATGGAGGAATTTGTAAAAGCGGCCGGTTCAAAATGCATGGTCTTGGATCCTGTGACGCATGATCAGGTGACGGCAGGGATCAGCCATGTTCCGCATGTGATTTCCGCGGCACTTGTCAATACGGTGGCTGAGCTTGATACGGAAGGATATTATGCAAAGCTTGCGGCGGGAGGATTTCACAGCGTCACAAGGATTTCATCCTCCTCGCCGGAGATGTGGGAAAATATCTGTCAGACCAATAAGGAATCAATTTTGGAATGCTTAGATTCCTTTATAGAACACTTAGAGGCGGCAAAAAAAGAAATTGAAGCGGGAAGCAGAGAAGGACTTATGGAGTTTTTTGGCAGTGCAAAGAAATACCGCGATTATATTGTACAGTAGGAGGATCAGCATGGATATTTTAGAAGGACTGAATAAGGAACAGGAGGAAGCTGTCAGACATTTTAAGGGACCTCTTCTTATTCTGGCAGGTGCCGGTTCGGGAAAGACAAGGGTTCTGACACACCGCGCTGCCTATCTGATAAGAGAGCACGGAGTAAATGCATGGAATATTATGGCACTTACCTTTACGAATAAAGCTGCGGGCGAGATGAGGGAGCGGGTAGAGCGGGTAGTCGGCTCCGAAGTGGCAAAGGATATCTGGGTAAGCACCTTTCACTCCGCTTGTGTGAGGATTTTAAGAAGGTACATAGAGGCGATCGGTTATGAAAGAAATTTTACGATCTATGACAGTGATGACCAGCGGGCACTGATGCGGGATATTTTAAAATTTTTACAGCTTGACCCGAAGAAATTTAAAGAGCGTGCCATCTTAGGTGAGATATCATCTGCAAAGGATGAGCTTATTTCGCCGGAGGAATATGATATGCGTGCGCAGGGGGATTATTTTAAGGAAATCTGCGCAAGATGCTATAGGGAGTATGAGAAACGTTTAAAGGATTCGAATGCTCTTGATTTTGATGATCTGATTGTAAAGACGATTACGCTTTTTACAGAAAATAAGGAAATTTTGGAATATTATCAGAACAGATGCCGGTATATCATGGTGGACGAATATCAGGACACCAACACGGCACAGTTTAAGCTGATCAGTCTTATGGCAAATACAAGGGATGAAGACGGTAAGGTTTTGCATAATCTGTGTGTGGTCGGTGATGATGACCAGTCGATCTACAAATTCCGCGGAGCGAATATTTATAATATTTTAAATTTTGAAAATCTGTATCCCGAAGCGAAAGTCATAAGACTGGAGGAAAATTACCGTTCAACACAGAATATTTTAGATGCGGCGAATGCGGTGATCAGTCATAACTCTGTCAGAAAAGAAAAATCTCTCTGGACGGAAAAGGAAAAGGGGGATGTGATCCATTTTTCACAGTTTCAGAATGAATATGAGGAAGCAGAACATGTAGCGGCAGATATTGCCGGAGCAGTGGAGAACGGAGAGGCTTCTTATAAGGATTTTGCGGTTCTTTACCGGACAAATGCACAGTCCCGTGTTTTTGAAGAAAAACTGGTGATGCGAAATATTCCGTATCGTATCGTGGGAGCGGTAAACTTTTATCAGAGACGGGAAATCAAGGATCTGCTTGCGTATCTGAGGACGATTGAGAACGGTCTGGATGATATCAGTGTAAAGAGAATTATCAATGTCCCGAAAAGAGGAATCGGTCTGACTACGATCGACCGTGTTACGAATTATGCAATCGTACATGAAACAAGCTTTTACGGGGCGTTAAAAAGCTATGAATATATCGATGGTATTGGCAGAAGTGCGGGGAAGCTCGGCTCCTTTATCAGTCTGATCGAATCGTTTAAAAGGTATCTGGAGGAACCTTCCGCTTCTTTAGAGGAACTTTTACGGGAAATTATAGAGGAAACCGGTTATCTGAAAATGTTAGAGGAAGAGGATTCGGAAAAGTCAGACGCGAGGATAGAAAATATCGAGGAGCTGATCAGTAAGGTCGCAGCTTATGAAGAAGCGGCAGAAGAACCGACACTCAGCGGTTTTCTGGAGGAGGTGTCTTTGGTTGCCGATATTGATAATGTAGATGAAAGCAATGATATGGTGCTTTTGATGACACTGCACAGTGCAAAGGGATTAGAGTTTCCCTATGTCTATATGGTCGGTATGGAGGATGGGATATTTCCGGGATATATGGCAGTTTATGAGGGAGACGAAGAGGAGATGGAGGAGGAACGGCGTTTATGCTATGTCGGCATTACCCGCGCAAAGGAAAAGTTATCCCTAAGCTGTGCGAGAGCCCGTTTCCGAAACGGGGAACAGCAGTATAACAGACCGTCTTCTTTTATTCAGGAGATTCCGAGATATCTGCTTAGTCAAAGCGGCGGTACGGGAAATTCCTTCCGGGTGGCAGATCTGACACCGGCATTTTTGAAAGCAGAAAAAACAGCGAAGAGACATGCGGGCGGTGCGACAGAAAGACAGGCGGGAAAACGACCTTCCGGAAGTTACAGTGCGGCGGAATTTTTAAATAATCACCCAATGATATCAAAAGGCTTTCCGGCAAAAAAGACAGAGGAATATAAGATTGATTACGAGAAAGGGGATCAGGTTTTACATAGTCGCTTCGGGACAGGAACTGTTGTAGAAATGGAACCGAAGGGGAAGGATTATATGGTGACTGTAGAATTTGAGGGGGGAATGCGCCGGAAGATGATGGCTTCTTTTGCAAAGCTGAAAAAGGAAAAATAAAAATTTTCAAGAAATAAATAATTCCGGGAAATATAATTTTTACAGAAATGAAATTTTCTATGGATATTATGAAAACTTTATGCTATAATAACGAAAGGTATTAGAAATTTCATCATAAGAGGACAGAAAGGAGAATCTATAATGGCAAACAAGGTTGAAGAATTATTAAATGCTACAAAATTAAATGAACTGATTCACAAAAAGGAATTAGAGGAGAAGAATAAAAATACGATTCTGATCGTATTGGCTGTGATTGGTGCGATTGCCGCAGTCGCTGCGATTGCATTTGCAGTGTACAAGTATCTGACACCGGATTATCTGGATGATTATGATCCGGAGGATATCTATGACAATTTTGATGATGATTTCATTGAGTTTTCAGATGAAAAACCGGAGGCAGAGGATTAATACGAAAAGTTTAAGAAATATTTTTGGATTTATAATGAAATATGTCTCTATTATACCGAAATGGGATTCCCATTTCGGTATTTTTGGGAAAAGCATACAATATTTTATCAATATAGTGAAGCATGCATTTACAGTATGAGGTTTTAAAGCTTATATAGCTGTGGGAACAGAAATATCGAAAACAGGAGGAAGTAGTGGAATGAAGCTGTGGGGAGGACGATTTACAAAAGAGACAGATCAGCTGGTGCATAATTTTAATGCATCTCTTTCCTTTGATCAGAAATTTTATGAGGAGGATATTCGAGGCAGCATCGCACATGTGACAATGTTAGCAAAGCAGGGAATTTTATCTGAACAGGACAGAGATTCTATTATCAGAGGTTTGGAGGAAATCTGTGAAGATATTAAGTCAGGGAAATTGGAGTTTGACGGGGAACATGAAGATATTCACAGCTTTGTAGAGGCACATCTGACAGAGCGGATCGGGGAAGCAGGAAAGCGGCTGCACACCGGCCGCAGCAGAAATGATCAGGTGGCTCTTGATATGAAGCTCTATACGAGAAAAGAGATTCTTTTGATGGATGAATTATTAAAGAGTCTTTTGGAAAGTCTTCTGAAGATTATGAAAGAAAACACGGATACGATCATGCCGGGCTTTACCCATCTGCAGAAGGCACAGCCGATTACCCTGGCACATCACATGGGTGCTTATTTTGAAATGTTTAAAAGGGACAGGGATCGTCTGCATGATATCCATGAGCGAATGAATTACTGTCCGCTTGGTTCCGGTGCTCTTGCCGGAACGACCTATCCTTTAGACAGGGAGTATAGTGCAAAGCTTCTTGATTTTTATGGTCCGACATTAAATAGTATGGATTCTGTGTCCGACAGGGATTATTTGATTGAGCTTTCGGCGGCGATGTCCATTATCATGATGCATTTAAGTCGTTTTTGTGAGGAGATCATTATCTGGAATACGAATGAATATCAGTTTGTAGAGATTGACGATTCCTATTCTACCGGAAGCAGTATCATGCCACAGAAAAAGAATCCGGATATTGCAGAGTTAGTGCGGGGAAAGACCGGACGGGTATATGGCTCCCTGGTTTCTTTGTTGACGACGATGAAGGGACTTTCCCTGGCCTATAATAAGGACATGCAAGAGGATAAGGAATTTGTATTTGATGCGATTGATACGACGAAAGGCTGTATTGAGCTTTTTTGTGGTATGTTGGACACGATGACTTTCAAAAAGGAAAATATGAGGAAAAGTGCAGAGGGCGGGTTTACAAATGCGACCGATGCGGCAGACTATTTAGTGAATCACGGGGTTCCGTTTCGGGATGCACACGGAATCATCGGCGAGCTTGTTCTTACCTGTATTGAGAAGGGAATTTCTTTAGGGGAGCTGCCTATTTCAGAATATAAAAAAATCAGTCCCGTATTTGAAGAGGATATTTATGATGCGATCAGTATGGAAACCTGTGTTTCGAAGCGAAATACGATCGGTGCACCGGGACCTGAGGCGATGAAACAGGTAATCGGGATCTATGAGGAGTATTTAAAGAACAACGGATAAATACAGCTTAAGAATGGCAGTTTTTTGCTGCTATTCACAGTTACTTTGGAGGAAAGAGTTTATGAATGCAATTAAGAAGTTTTTTGTGTTTATAAAAGACGGAATCGGATTGCTCGTAAAGCTGATTGGAGCCTATATAGGAGTGGTTTCCAGTGTCATAGGAACGATTCTCGGTATTATGGCTTCGGCTCTTGTACTGCTTGTCATTGCAGGAATATGCCTTTATGTGAAGGTGCTCCCGGATTTTACAGAGGCACGGACGGAGGCATTTGATAAAATGGCCAATATGAGCGCAGATGATTTTATCCGGACAGAGGATACCATGATTTACGATGCAAAGGGGAAAAGGGTCGGTTCGGTCAATACAGGAAAGTACCATTATATTACAATTGATAAGATATCTCCTTATCTTTATAACGGGTATATCGCTGTGGAGGACAAGCGTTTTAAGACACATGCCGGTGTCGATATGCTGGCTACGATGAGGGCAGGGGTGGCTCTGCTAAAAAACAATATGTCGATTACACAGGGCGGAAGTACGATCACGCAGCAGGTGGTCAAAAATAATCTACTGTCACAGGAGCAGACCTATACCAGAAAGATTGCAGAAATTCTTTTAGCTCCTGCGGTAGAGGAAAGATTTTCAAAAGATAAAATCATGGAATTTTATTGTAACAGTAATTTTTATGGAAATCACTGTTACGGAGTGGAAGCGGCGAGCAGATATTATTTTGGAAAATCCTGTGATGCATTGGAACCGTATGAAGCTGCTATTTTAATCGGTCTTAGCAATAATCCGTCGAAATATGATCCGATTCTGCACCCGGAGACGTCACTGGAAAAGAGAAATCGGATTCTGGATACCATGTATGCGGAAGGTGTGATTACGGAAAAGGAGTATAAGGTTTCAAAAGAGGCAGAGTTAAAAATTCTCAAGGTGGATGAAAAAAAGACCGGAGAAAATTATATCATGAGCTATGCGATCCATTGTGGGGCTTTAGCACTTATGGAAAAAGAAGGCTTTACGTTTCAATATACATTTACCTCAAAGGAGGACTATCAGAAATATAAAAAGAGGTATAGTACGCTTTATGCAAGAAAGAGCAATGAAATCCGTGCCGGCGGCTATAAGTTATATACATCCTTAGACAGCAGTCTGCAAAAAAAGCTGCAAAAGGCTTTGGATCAGGGACTGAGCTTTAATAAGCAAAAAGATAAGAAGACAAAAAAATATGCTCTTCAGGGAGCGGCAGCCTGTGTGGATAATGAATCCAACTATGTTGTGGCAATTGTAGGCGGGAGAGGAACAAAGGATCAGTATAACCGTGCGTATCTTTCCTACAGACAGTCCGGAAGCTCGATAAAGCCGCTGTTGGATTATGCGCCGGGCATTGAGGCAGGGGCTTATCTGCCTTCTACATTGATGGACGACCATAAGATTAAAAACGGACCGAAAAATTCAGGGAATTCTTATCGGGGAAAGGTTCGGATCCGTGAGGCAGTGGCAAGGTCGATCAATACGATTGCATGGCAGGTGTTAGAAAAAATTACACCGGAGTACGGACTGGGTTTTTTGGATAAAATGCATTTTATGGGCCTCAGTTATGTAGATAACGAAAATTTAGCGATTTCTTTGGGAGGTTTTACAGAAGGGATTCGTGTGGTCGATATGGCAAAGGGATATTCGACTCTTGCAAATGAAGGAAAGTATAGTGACCGTACCTGTATCCGGAAAATTGAACATGGCTCCGACGGAACGGTCTATCAGAATGCAAATGAGGTAACAGAGGTATATTCTAAGGATACGGCATGGCTGATGACTGATGTATTAAAAGGGGTTTTTACGGAATCCTATGGAACAGGACACCGGCTGAAATTAGAGAAGAAACAGATCTGTGCAGGGAAGACCGGTACGGCTAATTCCGGAAAGGATGTCTGGTTCTGCGGTTATACGAAGTATTATACAACTGTAGTCTGGGCGGGATATGATACGCCAAAACCGATGCCGGGAGCGACAGGAGCTTCGGTGACGGGAGGTATCTGGAAAAGCTTTATGGACGAGCTGCATAAGGAACTGACGCCGGAGGATTTTGAAGTACCGAATACCATTTGTCTGGCTGCATATCGCCCGGACGGTTCCATGATCGAGGGAACGGAGGAAGAAGGTACGAAAAAAAGGGCAAAGGGAAAGGATTATTTTTCTACCGAGCTTTCCGAAAAGGAGGAAACCTTTACGACGGAGCAGAAGGAACAGTCCTATGAGAAAAAGGTGTTAAAAAGCTTAAAATCCTTTGAGAAAATGAAGGTGGAGGCTCTGGCAGATTATTATGAATTCAGGGAAGCTTACTTAAAGCTTCGAAAACAGATTTCAGGAATTGAGGATGATACGATCAGGGAACGGTATGCGACGCGTGCGAAAAATAAATACGACTCCTATGTGTCAGCTGACATGAATTGGGATGCTGTAGCAGATGCCTATGTGGAAGCAAAGAAGGCAGAGGAAGAACTGGAAGCGAGAGAAAACGAGGAAAAGGCATATGAGGAAAGACAGCGGGCAATAAAGAAGAGCAGGCTGCGTGTGGCGAGAGCGAAAATTAAGCGGTTAAAGGCATATCATATTCGCCCGGACAATGCGGATGTGCTCATTGCCGAGGCTGAAACGGCATTGAATAAATGCAGGAAATATACAGAGTATACCTCACTGAAAGAATTGTTTGATAAAAATGTGCTGTATATCAGAGGGCTTCCGACAAAAGAGGAATATGAAGCAGCGCAAAACGAGGAGGATTTTGAAGAGGAGGAATAGGTTTGAAAGAGAAGGGAAGTAACCGGTTTGCAGAGGTGGGGGAATGGTTTCAGACCATCTGCTTTGTCAGTATTCCGGTATTTGGTTTTTTCTATCTTTTGATCTGTCTGCTGCGTAAAAAAGTACCGCGTGAAAAGAAAAATTTTTTACTTGCCTTTTTGCTGTATCAGATTTTGGTTTTGATCATAGCGGCTGCTGTCCTGTTTGCAATTTATCAAATGGGATTGGATTTTGTTGACGCAATATTGAAATATGCAGGAAATTGATGATGAGTATGGAATGGTTTTGGTTTCGGGAAAATGAAAAGAATGAGCTTACCCTGCTGCGGATGTTTGGGGATTCACCTGTTGTCCGGGTACCGGATCATATTGCCGGAAAAAAGGTAGTGGCAGCAGGTGCCTACTGTTTTTCTGAAAAATGTGTTTATACAGGAAAAGAGACGGAAGTGAAATGTGCGGGAGACGGAACAGAGGAAGAACTTTCTCATGCCCTGGAAACAAAGCGGGTATGTTCAATATCCGGTGCATACCCTGTGGAAATCATTTTGCCGGATTCTTTGGTAGAAATCGGTGATCTGGCGTTTTATCAATGCAAGTGTCTGGAGAGACTTTCTGTCGGAGAAAAGCTTTCTAAAATCGGGAGTGATGCTTTTATGAATTGCAGGAAGCTTCAGGAGTTTATTTTTCGCAATTCTCCAAAGCGGGCAACTGCGCTCAGGCAGATTCTTGCACAGAGGCCGGGAGAAACGACGGCATATTTTGAAGAAGGAGAAACGACAGGAGCGATCGTATTTCCGGAATATACAGAGGGATATGATGTAATCGGTCCGGCACATATTTTTTCTTTGAATATAGAGGGAGAGGGATTTCGTGCCAGACAGTGCTTTGAAAACGGCATATTCCAATTTGAAAAATATGACCGTATATTCGGACAGGCATGTGATACAGAGGAGGTGCTGGTTCTCTGCAGAATGGCAGCACTGCGTATCCTTTATCCGGTCAGGCTCAGTGAGGAAAGAAAACGAGAATATCTTGCTTATCTGGTTTCTCATCAGGAGTCCTTTTATGATTTCCTGATTGAGAATGATTCCTTAGAGCTTGTAGGCGAGCTTTATCATAAAGGGATTTTAGAGCAAAAAGATATTGAGCTTTGTATACAGAGAACTGTGAAAAAACACTCGCCGGAGGGGACACGAAGACTGCTTGCATGGAAAAAGGAATGGGAAGCGGCGGGAGATGAGGAGGAATATGGATTTGAAGCGTTTTCATGATTCCGATGGCATATGGGAAGAACAGATGTCAGAAAAGATTTTGTTATGTGCCCGCGATGAGCTTTATCTGGAACTGAGGTTTTTAAACAGGGCATTTTCGGCATTGGAATATAAAAGAGATGACAGGCTTACGACACTTGCCACAGATGGATTTTTTTTATATTATTCTAAGGAGCAGTTGTTTCGACTCTTGAAAAAGAATCCGGCATATATAGACAGAATCTATCTGCATAGTGTGCTGCATTGTCTCTTTTCCCATCCGTGGCTCATTGGAAACAGGAAGCCTTACCTATGGGGGATTGCCTGTGATATTGCTGTCGAGTATACGATCGATCAGCTGGATATAAAATGTACCAGACGAATCCTGGGGCTTGTCCGTACAGAGCTTTATGAAAGCTTAAGACAGATGGGAAGCATTTCTGCTGCAAAGATTTACAGGTATCTTTTAGAACAGCCTCCGGAGAGGATCGGGGAGCTTAAGGAAGAGTTTTTTGCCGATGATCATGCTTTTTGGCCGAAAAGGGAGGAGCAGAAGAAAGAGGTGAAAGCACTTGTTTCCAAGTGGAATAAGCTTGGCAGACAGGTTCAGACAGAACAGAAAAAGCGAGGAAGGGAGTCCGAAGCAGGGGAAGAATTATTTGAATATCAGATTAAGGCGGCAAAGAGCAGGAGAAGCTACCGGGATTTTTTGAGAAAATTCATGGTTTTCCATGAGGAGATGAGGGTATCGGAGGAGGAGTTTGATCAGGGATTTTATCTCTATGGACTGGGGCTGTATGGGAATATGCCGCTTATAGAACCGTTGGAGAGCAGGGAAGAGCACAGGATCAGGGATTTTATTATTGTTATAGATACCAGCTATTCCACCAGTGGAGATTTGGTGCGGAATTTTTTGAGGGAGACTTTTCACCTTTTAAAGGAACAGGATAGTTTCTTTAAGAAGCATCGGTTTTGCCTGATACAAGCGGATGAAAAGGTACAGTCGGTACAGTTTTTAGAAAGTGATTCTGAGATTGAAGA
>CADBMH010000294.1 GCA_902795705.1 uncultured Lachnospiraceae bacterium
CGCCGTTTCCGGTCAATTCATCCATCATATTCAACGCTACCACCATCGGCACATTCATTTCCAAGAGCTGCATGGTCAGATACAGGTTGCGTTCTATATTGGTTACATCCACGATATTAATGATGGCGGTAGGTTTTTCCTTTAATACATAGTTTCTGGACACTAACTCCTCATTTGAATAAGGCGACATCGAATAGATTCCCGGCAGATCCGTGATCAATGTATTTTTATGTCCCCGCAGCAGTCCCTCTTTCCGGTCAACCGTCACTCCCGGAAAATTCCCCACATGCTGCTTTGCACCAGTCAATTGATTAAAAAGCGTTGTCTTTCCGCTGTTCTGATTTCCTACAAGAGCAAAGGTGAGTATCCTGCTGTCCGGCAGCGGCTCTCCGGCTCCCTTCGGATGGAATTTGCCCGTCTCTCCAAATCCCGGATGATGCGGCTCCTTAAAAGGTTCCGTCACCTCTGCTGAAAAACTCAGCGTATCAATCGGCTCTACCTCAATCTTTTGCGCCTCGGCAAGCCTGAGAGTCAAGCTATAACCGCGGATCTGCAGCTCCATCGGGTCTCCCATCGGCGCAAGCTTTGTGATCTGAAGCTCCACTCCGGGAATCACTCCCATATCTAAAAAATGCTGGCGAAGCGCCCCCTCTCCTCCTACCTTCTGTACCTTTGCACACGAACCAACCGCTAAATCCCGTAATGTCAAACCTTCTGCCCTCCGTCATCCTCCTCATATCCACTTTTTCGATATGAGAATTTTTCTCATTTATCTGACTTAGTATAACATAGGCTCTTTGTATACGCAAGAATTGAAATTCCTCTCTGCTGTCTGATTACCTCGATATGATCATACATCGTCATATGCGGAAAATAATCTAGCCAGATCACAGTCCCCGGGCGGTTAAAGACAGAAAATACATATTCCCCTCTCCTTTCTTTCCGGTACAATAACATAATTTTGTCCCAAAACACAATACTACCCGGAGTAGTAATTTCATAAAAAACTACTACTACCGGGTAGTAAATGCATCAAATTTCCTTATTTACCGATTGCTTATAGCTTAGTTTTCAGTTCCCCTCTCGCCCGAATCCCCACTTTTTGAAAAATATTAGATATATGTTTTTTTACTGTTGTTTCAGAGATATAAAGCTCCGCGGCAATTTCCGCATTGCTCATCCCTTTAAGAATCAATCTTGCCACTTCGACTTCTCTTCTGGTAAGCCCAAATGCCTCTAATTTTTCCGAAATGCTCTCTGTACTTTCCTTTCCAGCTTCCGGTTGTCTGCTTTGATCATCTGCATTTCCTTCAGGCTCAGAAAGAACCTCCGGTTCTTCCTCTGTACTATTACTCTTCTGCACCACAGCCCCCTCTTCCTGCTCTTTATGAAAGATGAGCCAGATACAAAAGCCATACAGAACAGGTCTGCAGGCAAGCGCCAACTCCGGCGACAGATATTGCAGTGATTTCTTCCCTGATAAAAGATAAAAGAATAAGATGAAAAATTCGATCAAACTTGCCCAGAGCGCATTCTGTCCGAACAGGTTGCTGTCAAACCGGTCTCTTTTATCAGAAGCTTTCCCATCAAACACATTGGGAAGATACAAGATCACAGAGCCTAAAAACACAAGGAGCATCTGTCTGATATCAAAGAGCTTAGAAAGATCAAATCCGAAAAAGGCAGCCATTAAAAGCACATAAAATATAATTGCAATTCCTTTTTTCATAGACTCCTCCATACCGAAAGCCTTCTTAAACCTCCGGTATTCTTTGCTGAAACGCTCTATTTCCCTTCTGCCTGTTCATCCTCATGCATAAACTCAATGATCTTAATCTCCAGTCTCGAACGGATCGGCAGTAGAAGCAGATAAATGAAAAAGCCATATAAAAGATCTAAGATCACCACTGCCATATTATACTGCATATTTCCCGTATCAGCATCAAAAAGCACCATAACGGCACTAAACAGTGTGATAAATGCCCCCGCTCCCAATGATACGCGTGAAGCTAAGACCACTGCCTCCTTCGCCCGTTTTAAGCTCACCAGTGTCTTTGCCTGCTTCTTACCGAGTGCCAGCCGGAAGGAATGTGCGAAATCCTTCCAAAGACCGGCAGTAAACAGAACCGGTATCACAATGACCAAAATCAACAAAATACTAACCAGATCAAAATACCGGCTGATGTGGACCAGATCGGAAAAACCGCCCTGACCGCAGACCAGCATCAAAAACGCACAAACCATTACCCCTAAAATAGATATGATATACATAAATACCTCCTGTCCGGAGCCTTAAGCTCCTGTTCATGATTTTTTGAACGACATCAGCTGATAGCTTCGTTATAACAGTTTTTTATTGTATATACAATACTGCCTTAGGTAGTAAAAAGGGAGTACTCCTTATTTTATGATTTTTACTCCCTTGGAACCGAAATTCAAAACAAGCTGTCCGCTTTTCCTGAGCTTATTCTTTTTTATTACAACATTCCGATAGCCGTAAATACAGATGGCATATTTTTTCGCATAGACAAATGTATTTTTGATGAATTTCATATTCTTAAAATGATCTTTTTTGGAAAGATGATTGCTGCCACAGCCATAATTAAAATGCGAAAAATAACATTTTTGGATTGTGATGTTTTTACACTGTGTTCCATCGCGTTTTCCGATGTCTGCCGGTGTTGTACCAGCCATGCTTGCATACATGGACTCAATCTGAATCGCCTCGTTGTTTGCAAAACAGTTTTTATTATTATAAAATTTGCAATTTTTGATCGTCACCTTCTTAGAACCGCCAAATTCAATGATATGCGGATTCCTGTTGCCGCGATGCAGCTTCTTGGAAGGCAGATATTGAAATACAGTTCCGCATATCGTAACATTCTGAACATGAGAAAAACAGCAGATGTCTGCAGTATCCACCTTTGTACCACCATCAAAGATGCCGCCCTTGATTGTAATATTTTTCCCTGCATTGTACTTTCCTCCTGTCAGCGCTCCGATCCGCAGCATCGGACCGATATATCCCTTTTCCCTTTTGATCGTAACCCCTTTTAAATCCAAGGTTGTATTGCTATAGACAAATATTCTTCTTGTAATCTTATAGGTTCCCTTTGGAAGCTTCACTATAAATTTTATATTTTTATACTCTAATGCCTGATCCAATACCTCCTGCAAATGAACGATATCCGCTTTTGTCGTAATCCTCACCGTTCCGGAAGCGTCAATCAGCATGACTGCCTTCACTTCACTCCATGAGCCGTAATTCCTGCTGTTTCTCCCTCCATATCCTCTTATCCTAAAATAGTAGATTTCACCCCGCTTCAGATTTTCAAAGGTATAGGAAGTCTCCGTAGTTTCCTTTATGATCACGGAATCAGAAAAGCTCTTATCCTTCGCACAGACCACTTCATATCCAATCGAATAATTATCCTTTTGCCATACAAGCTTTACACTCGTATTGCTGATGCTCTTTGCTGATTCGATTACAATCTGATCCGGATATTCATAGTCATCATCATAATCATCATAATCATCATCATAATTATCATAATCATCATAATCATCATAATCATCATCCTCCTCTTCTCCCTCATACTCATCATATGCTTCTTTCGAGGCAGCAAACCGGTATGAGACTGCAGACAAAGCTTTTTTCCGTCCGATAAAAGCTTTTGCTGTTTCGCCTTCATACAGATCACTGATAAAAAATACAAAAAAAAGAGAGATCAATACAAAATGATATCCTCCTTTTTTCCACATATTCCTAATACTGTACTTCATTTTCCAATTCTCCTTTTTATTATTTGGGTGTAAGACAGCTCATGCCTCATTCCCCGGCACAAACAGAGAATAACATAAGAGACCATTCACGCAGAATGATCTCTCAATGAAATATCGCTTTCGAAGCATTCTCTAACTAGTACTTACGCTTGCGAGCAGCCTCTGATTTCTTTTTACGACGGACACTTGGCTTTTCGTAATGTTCTCTCTTACGAATTTCCTGCTGGATACCTGCCTTTGCGCAGTTTCTCTTGAAACGGCGTAAAGCGTTATCCAATGTCTCGCCATCTTTCACTGTAACGCTTGACATAGACTCACCTGACCTCCCCTCAGTTGTAGGATTTTACTCCCATACTCAACTGTATAGGGTAATATTTTACTATGAGAGAAATATGTATCCCTCATACACACAAAGCTTATTATACCACATTTTCACAAAAGGTCAACCCTTTTTAATAATTCTTTGTCTTAATTGAGGTGGTAACATAATCATCTGCTTTAATTGCCTTATTTCCGATCTTTGCAACCGGCTGAATCCGGATATAATAGGTTGTATTTTTCTTTAATGCTTTTCCGCCGATTTTCTTAATAACAGCTCTTCTCTTCTTTGCATTGGTAGTCGTCAGCTTTTTAAAACCAGATTTTTCTTTTTTAGAACCATATACAATATACTTACTTGCACCACTGATTTTACTCCAGTTGATCGTTACCGCTTTTTTCGTAGCTGTATACGGAACACTGCTCATGGTTCCGATATAGCGGTATGGTGACCATGCCGTATAGCTAGTACCACCGACACAGGTAAGATATGCGCGAACACGGTACTGATAAAAAGTACCGTTCACAAATTTTTCTAATGTCAATGTCGGGGTTGTGCTTTTTTCTGTCTTTTTCACATTCCCGTTCACATCTTTAAACTGCCACTCATAGCCGGTCGCCGGACTGCTTCCTGAAACCTTGAAGCTATAAAGGTTTTTTCCATAGATTGCTTCCGCGATCGGAGAACCTGCCACACCAAACGTCTTCTTCGTATAGGCAGAAGGAAGCGTCTTGGCATAAATATAACAATAAGTATCATCACCCTTTGCAATAAAACCTACAGAAGATCTTCTTACTGCATAAATATGAAACGCATATTCCTTTGCTTTCGCTAACTTTGTCAGCTTAATCGTATTCGAAGAACTCGTTCCGACTAATGTATTATTCTGGTATACCTGATAAAAGTTCACACCTGTCACAGAAGTCGCCTTCAGTGTAATGGTACTGTCTGTCGCAGCCGTCTGTGTAACTTCAAATTCTCCATTTGCCGGCACGGTAACAACTTCAATTTCTTTAGACTCACCGACATATGTACCATTCTTTCGAGCCTTAACAGAAACAAGATAGGTTTTTCCGGCAGACAGATTGTTGATCAAACATTCTGTTGTATTCACCGTTTTGATCGTAGATGTGTTTCCATCCTTTAAAGTACACTCATACTGTGTTCCGTTTGAATAATCCCACTTCACAGTAATAGAGTTTGTCGTTGCAGCCGTCTGTGTTACATGAATCGCATCTGCGGCATTTGCACGATAACCGATCAACATTCCGACTGCAAATACCAAAAATGCAATTCCGAATACTTTTGTCCATTTTTTCATCAGCCTAAACGCTCCTTTTCTATTTTTCAATGCTATAATGTCAAGATCAAAAGATGCTAGTATACTAGTGTAAATTTAAAATGACCTTGTCCAGCCATAAAGAACAGAATAACTATCCGCCTTTACGCTCTTTCCGCTGACCTTTGCAACCGGTATGATCCGGAAATAATATCTCGTACCCTTTTTCAGCTTTTTACCGCCAATCTTCTTGACCAGAAGCGACCTTTTAGAAGCTTTGACCGTCTTAATCTTTTTAAAGCCCGACTTCTCGCTCTTAGAACCATAGATCACATATTTTTTCGCGCCGCTCACCTTTGTCCAGCTAAGCTTCAGTGATGACTTTGTAGCCTTATATTTCCCACCGCTTTTCAAAACACCGATCGTTTTATAAACAGACCATGTAGAATAACGGATCACTCCGTTACAGTTGATATACGGACGCACACGATATTTATAATAGGTTCCGTTAATAAAGTTTGATAAACTAAGTGAACCTGTTCTTCCCGTAGCAGAAGCCGTTTTCTTCACTTTTCCGGATGCGGTGGCAAACTGCCACTGATATCCGTCCGCAGTAGCCGTATTTGCTCCGAAATAATAAATATTGCTGTAAGTATTTGCCGCCGTTGGACCAAACTCTGATTTTGACAGCTTTCCCGGAAGTGTTTTTACAGAAGTCTTTGATGACTGTGCAATAATATTACCCACACTGTCATATGCCGTAATCTGAACAGTCAGGGCATATCCTGCAGGCAGATTCCCAATCGTTGCCTGAGTATCCATGGTCGTATCCTCGATCGGAACACTCGCTCCTTCTACCAGATAGCCATACATTACAGCTCCATTGTAGGCGTTCCATTTAATCGTAATGGAAGACTCACTGACATCAGTCTGCTGCGGCATACTGATATAACCTACATATGCCTTTGCATCTTTTCCACCTTGAAAGCTGATACTAAACGCTAACACAACAAGCAACATCCCCAAAACCTTTAACCATTTTTTCATAAACATTCTCCTTTTCTTAAAATATATCTGTAAAGCTTCCGGCCTTTACCATACTCCATTCAAAGAGAAATCCCCTGAACTTCAGGCAAAGACCGCCACTATACATTCTTTTGTTCAGACAGTTCTATCCCAGTTGCCCCTCAGCCACCTCTTTTGCCTTCTTAAGCGCATCCGGAATGCCTGCCGGATTTTTTCCGCCTGCCTGTGCCATATTCGGACGGCCGCCGCCGCCACCGCCGACTAAGCCTGCGATCTCCTTGATCAGATTTCCCGCATGGGCTCCCTTTTTCATTGCTCCGTCTGTTGCCATCGCAAGAAGCGTCACCTTGCCTCCTGCAGAAGATGCTAATACTACGATTCCCTCTCCGATCTTTTCCTTCATCTGATCGCCGAGATTACGAAGTCCGTTCATATCGACATCCGGCACATCCATCGCGATGAATTTCATCTCACCGATTTCGGTGATCTGACTGTCTACATCACCGACTGCATCCTTTGCAAGCTTCGCCTTCAGTTTTTCGTTTTCACTGTGAAGCTCCTTTAACTCCTCCTGAAGCGCCTGAATCCTCTTTACAAGAGCCTTCGGCTCCGTCTTCGCTGCCTTTGCCGCCTCATGAAGTACTTTCTCTATCTCATTGTAATACTCCATAAGCCCTGTACCTGTCAAAGCCTCGATACGACGTACCCCTGCGGCAACTCCGCTCTCGGAGATAATCTTAAAATTCGATACGATGCCGGTATTCGGCACATGTGTACCACCACAGAGCTCGACACTGAAATCTCCCATTTTTACAACACGAACCTTATCTCCGTACTTTTCGCCAAACAGAGCCATCGCACCGGTCTTTTTCGCCTCTTCCAAGGTCATGATCTCGGTCACGACCGGAAGATTTAAGGCAATCTGCTCATTGACGATCTTTTCCACCTTCTCGATTTCCTCCGGTGTCATCGCAGAAAAATGAGAAAAGTCAAAGCGCAGCCTGTCCCCATCCACATAAGAACCTGCCTGCTCGACATGTGAGCCTAAAACAATGCGGAGTGCCTTCTGCAGAAGATGCGTCGCGCTGTGGTTCTTTGCAGTTGCCATACGGTTTGTTTCAGAAACCTCCATAGACACCTTATCGCCGACCTTAAACATACCGCTTACCATCCTGCCGACATGTCCGAACCTGCCGCCCTGTAAACAGATGGTTTCCTTTACTTCAAACACATTATCACCGGATACGATTTTTCCGGAGTCACCCTTCTGACCACCCATTGTGCCATAAAAGGTCGTTTCGTCCGTAATGATCGTACCGTCCTGACCGTCGGTAAGCGCGGATACGACCTCTGTGTCCGTTGTCAGAACTAAAATCTCTGCCTCCTGTGTCAAATGGTCATATCCGACAAACTGACTCGTGATCTTCGGATCGATCTGCTGATAGACCGTCTCCTCGGCTCCCATATAATTCGTTGTCTTTCTCGCCTTTCTTGCCTTTTCCTTCTGCTCCTGCATAGCAGCTTCAAAGCCTTTTTCATCAACGGAATATCCCTTTTCTCCCAATATCTCGATCGTCAGATCCAGAGGAAATCCATAGGTATCATAGAGCTTAAATGCATCCTCTCCGGAAAGCTCCTTCTTTCCTGCTTTATCCAATGCTTCCTGCATTTCGGAAAGAATGGCAAGTCCCTGATCGATCGTTTTATCAAATCTGGACTCCTCCTGAGTCAGTGCCTCAATGATAAATTCCTTTTTCTCGTCTAATTCCGGATATCCGTCCTTTGATTCATGAATCACAGTCTGGGATAACTCTGCCATAAACTGCTTGTCTATTCCAAGCGTTCTTCCATGGCGGACCGCACGGCGAATCAGTCTCCTTAGGACATAACCGCGTCCCTCATTACTCGGCAGGATCCCATCAGAGATCATAAAGGTTGCCGAGCGGATATGATCGGTGATCAGACGGATAGAAATATCCTTCTTTTCCTCCTTCTGATATTCCGTCCCCGCAAGCTCACAGATTTTGTCCCGGATTGCCTTCATCGTATCGATATCATAGACAGAGTCCACATCCTGAACAACAACGGCAAGTCGCTCCAGTCCCATACCGGTATCAATATTTTTATTCTCCAACTCCTCATAATTTCCCTTGCCGTCACCATTAAACTGTGTAAAGACATTATTCCATATCTCCATATAACGGTCACATTCACAGCCGACCTTGCAGTCCGGCTTGCCGCAGCCGTATTTTTCCCCACGGTCATAATAAATTTCCGAACACGGGCCGCAGGGACCTGCACCATGCTCCCAGAAATTATCACATTCCCCGTTTTCATCACGATAAAATCTAGTAATCTTCTCTGCCGGAACCCCGATCTCCTTTGTCCAGATTTCAAAGGCTTCTTCATCCTCTCCATAGATGGACGGATATAAACGCTCCTCCTCCATTCCGAGAGTCTCCGTTAAAAATTCCCATGACCACTTTAACGCCTCATGTTTAAAATAATCTCCAAAGGAAAAATTACCGAGCATCTCAAAAAAAGTCAGATGGCGTGCGGTTTTTCCCACGTTTTCAATATCACCGGTACGTACACATTTCTGGCAGGTCGTCACACGTCTCTTTGGCGGGATTTCCTGTCCGGTAAAATACGGCTTTAACGGTGCCATACCCGCATTGATTAAAAGAAGACTGTTATCATTATGCGGCACCAGCGAAAAGCTCTTCATTGCCAAATGATCCTTTCCTTCGAAAAATTCCAAATACATTCTGCGAAGCTCATTTACACCATATTTTTTCATACTCATCCTCCATCTTCCGATTATTTATATATCATCTAATCTTATATTGTATACCCCGGATACATATTTTGCAAATCCTTTAATGCCTTGTTTTTATCTGCTGCAATCTGTTCTTTTAATGCTTCAATAGTAGAAAACTTCTGTTCTTCCCTTAAAAACCTACACAGATGAACCTGAATTTCCTTTCCGTAAATATTATCATGGAAATTAAAAATATTTGTCTCTATTCCTGCCGGAAAGGTTCCGATCGTCGGCTTTACACCGACATTGGATACTCCGAAATACCGGTTTTTATCTATCTGGATAAGCGAAGCATAAACACCGAATCTTGGTAAAATCTTATCTTTCTCTGTCAAAATATTCGCAGTGGGGGAACTGATCTTCCGGCCGATTTCCTCTCCCGATAATACCCTGCCTCGTATAAAATACTCCTCATCTAAAAAAAGATTTGCAAGTTCAATGTTTCCTTCATTTAAAAATTCCCGGATTTTGGTACTGCTGATGATTTCATTTTCATAAGTCAGCTTCTTGACAATACATAGTTCATAACCAAACCTGTCCTGATACTTTTGTAAGGTATGCACATCGCCGCTCCGATCTCTCCCAAAGCGAAAATCTTCTCCTACACAAATAAATTTTGCATCCATTTTTTTCACTAAAATTTCTTCGATAAAATCTACAGGCGACATAAGCTTTGTTTTTTCATTAAACGGAAAAAGGATTTCCCTTTCCACTCCTAAGGATTCCAGGATTATATTTTTTTCGTCCTGTGTATAGATTTTCGGTGCAGTCCCGCCTTCAAAGGTAAAGACGGTGGAAACAAGCCCCTTTTTCTCTTTAATCTTTTTTAACAGGCAGCGGTGCCCTTTATGAATACCATCAAATTTCCCCAGAGAAACACTGCTGTTTTTCAGCTTGAACTCCAACCCGGTTATCATCTCCATAACTGTATCTTTCTGCCTTTCTGCTGTTTATCCTGCACACGCCTCACCAAACTGTATGTGAAACCTAACCTAAAACATCTTTACAACCTTATACTGATGACCTGCCTGCTCATAAATCGCCTTAAACATCCCATTCGAATCATAGAGCAGGATTTTTTGAAATTTTTCCGCCCCCGACATCTCATTTTCCTCCGAAGAAGGATACGGCATCATCGAATTTTTGCCTAAAATATTCCCGTTATAAAGCTTTGCATTAAATTCGTCCTTGATTCGAAATTTCGGATAATGTTTAAATAGCATATCAATGCTATACAGATTTTTTTCCAGCTCTTCCGGATTTTCATTTGCAAAATTTTCGATTTTCTCCAAGGTGAACGCATTTTCCACCAAAAACTCACCGACACGGATTCGTACCAGGCTTTCCATAACGGCACCGACTCCTAATCTTTGGCCGATATCATGACAAAGTGTCCGGATATAGGTTCCCTTGGAACAAGATACTTCAAACATAAAAATACCATCTTCCAAGTCAATCTGTAATATCTCGATCGAAGATATAAAAATCCTTCTCGGCTCCCTTTTTACCGTTTTTCCTTCCCTGGCAAGCTCATAAAGCTTTTTTCCTTCAACCTTGAGCGCCGAATACATCGGCGGAATCTGAAAGCTTTCTCCTAAAAAAGAAAGCACAGTTTCTCTTAATCTTTCCTCTGAGACATCCCTAAAAGAAGACTCCTCTAAAACCGTTCCCGTCATATCCTGTGTATCTGTCACAATGCCAAGCCTGCATACCGCCTGATAGGTTTTATCCCGGTCTGCAAGAAGCTCACATACCTTTGTTGCCTTTCCGATACACACCGGCAGTACTCCTGTCGCTTCCGGATCCAATGTTCCCGTATGCCCTATTTTCTTTTGGTGTAATATTCCGCGAAGCTTAGCCACCACATCATGTGATGTATAACCCGCTTCCTTGTAAATATTTAAAATACCATCCATAGGTTTACCTCATTTACCATTTTCTTTTTAGAAACTTCTGATGCTTTCACCATCTCATTTTTCCGTATGCATCTGCATTTCAATATGCTCAGTCAGATTATTAAAGACATCATGGACAGAGCCCTGCATATTGCAGCCCGCAGCTCTGATATGTCCTCCACCTCCGAAATAAGCCGCGATCTTACGAACATCAACATATTCATTCGAACGCATACTGACCTTATAGGTCTGCTCACCGGTTTCATGCAGAAGGATCGCCACTTCTACTCCTTTCGTAATACGAAGCTGGTCAATAATTCCCTCAATGTCCTCTGTCTTTGCTCCATAAAACTCCATCATTCTTCTGGTAATTGCCGCCACGATCACCTTCCCGTCCATAACACGCATACTTCCCAGAAGTGTTCTGCCAAGTAACTGTGTCTGTGTATAGGTCCGCTCATGAAAACATTTATCAATATAGTCCCAAAAAGGAATCCCTGTCTCCATCAATTTACCGGCAATCTCCATCGTGCGCCTTGATGTATTAGAATGATGAAACAGACCGGAATCAAAAATAATGCCTATGTAAAGTGCTCTTGCAATTTCTTTGTCAATCTCTGCTTCAGCCATCAATCCATAAAGCACTTCACAGGTCGAGCTTGCCTTAGGTTCAATATAATTTTCTGCTGCATATGCATGATTACTGATATGATGATCGATACATACGGTCTTTTCCGCCTGCCTGAAATAAGCTTCCGCAGCTCCCAGTCTGTCAGGTGAGCCACAGTCCAATGCCAAAAAAAGGTCAGGCTCAGCTACACCGGAAAGCTCGTGAGAAAAAATCGTATTTTCTTCATCAAGAAATGCAAAGACCTCCGGCAATGTTTCCAGATATACGGTAAACTTCTTTTCCGGAAACTTCTTTTTCAGATAGAGATATGCCGCAGTACATGCTCCGACACAGTCCCCATCCGGTCTTATATGCCCTGCGATCATAATGTGCCTGCTTTTCTTTACAATATTCTCTAATACACTCATGAACATTCTCCAATCAAATCTTTAGGGATATTCTATTATGCTGCGTCCCCTATTCCTCTTCACCGGCTTCTGTCGTCTTTTCATCGGTATCTTCCTTTTCATAATGTACGGTTTCATCAATTTTCTTTGAAATATTAATCCCATAGGCGATTGAATCATCCATAATAAATGTCAGCTCCGGCGTTTTTCTCATATTCAGATTTTTCGCCAGGCAGGAACGGATATGGGATGAAGCACTCTTAAGCCCTTCCTCTGTCTTTTTCTGTTCCTTCTCACTTCCGAGTACGCTGACATATACCTTCGCATATTTCAAATCTGCCGTGACATCGACAGAAACCACGGATGTCATCGGATGAATCCTCGGATCCTTGATTTCATAAGCGATGATCTTACTAAGCTCCCGCAAAACCTCTCCGTTCATACGGGAGTATTTAATGCTGTTTTTTTTCATTTACCTTGGCACCTCCACCATGATATATACCTCAACCTGATCCTCTTCCTGAATATCATTAAAGCCCTCAAATACCAGACCGCACTCATAACCTGCTGCAACCTCTTTTACATCATCCTTAAATCGCTTCAAAGATGCAAGATTCCCCTCAAAGATCTGTTCACCCTCACGGCTGATACGAACCTTAGAACCACGGACTACTTTACCATCAAGCACATAAGAACCTGCGATCGTACCTACGCCGGATGCCTTGAAAATCTGGCGTACCTCCACATGACCGATCACCTGCTCCTCATATTCAGGATCAAGCATACCCTTCATGGCAGCTTCCACATCTTCAATCGCATTGTAAATGACACGATACAAACGAACATCCACCTGTTCTCTGTCCGCAATCTCCTTTGCCGTATTATCCGGTCTCACATTAAATCCAATGATGATTGCATTTGACGCACTCGCAAGAGAAACATCCGATTCATTGATTGCACCGACACCACCATGGATAATCCGGACAACAACCTCGTCATTGCTAAGCTTTAACAAGCTTTGTTTTACGGCTTCTACAGAACCCTGAACATCTGCCTTTACAATCAG
>CADBMH010000295.1 GCA_902795705.1 uncultured Lachnospiraceae bacterium
ATAAACCTATATACTGTTTCCTCGCAATCGCTATAAAAGGCTATAACCGACCGAAAATTATATTTATGCGAAATGTAATTTCTCTGCAAATCGCTTATTGTTAAAAACCGGCTATTTTCATAAAGCCATTTTAGAATTTCTACTGTTCCACCCCATTCATTGTAATAGCCAAACAGACCTCTCTTTCTACAAAAGATTATAGCTTCATCACCTTTCAACTTTATATAAACAAGAAGTGGTGCTAAGATATGATAAATGTTTCCTTCTGCACAGTCTTTGAACTTCTTAATCTGATTTTCAAGCTTTTTCTTGAGGTTACTACTCCATTTGATATTTATAGATTCCATTATGGAGCCAGCTGATGCTGTACTATCCTGTAATTGTTTTTCTAACTCCAACAACTGTTCTTCAAGCATTTATGCACCTCTCTAATCGAATGTCTTAACGACTGTTATTACATAGAACTGCAAAAGTATTATTTCGGCTTCCACGGCGTATACTCTTTTCCCTCCAAAATATCCGCTATCCTCTCACAAGCATGACCATCACCATAAGGATTACATGCCTTACTCATTTTTTCATATTCTGCTTTGTCTTCCAGTAGTAGTTTAAAGGTTTTATAGATCGCCTCCTCATCCGTTCCAACCAGCTTTAATGTCCCGGCACCCACTCCCTCCGGTCTCTCCGTCGTATCGCGCATGACCAGTACCGGGACGCCATATGAAGGACACTCTTCCTGGATTCCGCCGGAATCCGTCAGACAAAGAAAGCTCCTCGCTTCAAAATTATGACAATCAAATACCTCTATCGGCTCTATGATGTGTATCCTGTCGCATCCACCAAGCTCCCGCTCAGCCGCCTCCCGCACCACCGGGTTCATATGGATCGGATAGACTGCTTTACAATCCGGATGCTCATCTAAAACTCTCCTGATTGCACGGAACATCTGATGCATCGGTTCGCCAAGATTCTCACGCCTGTGTGCCGTGATGAAAATAAGCTTATCGTCTCCAACCCACTCCAATTCCGGATGTGTATAGTCCTCCCTGACTGTATGCTGCATCGCATCAATCACCGTATTACCAGTCACATAGATATTTTCCGGTTTCTTCCCTTCCTTAAGCAGGTTGGACTGCGATAAAGGCGTCGGGGCAAAGTTATACTGACTGATGATTCCCACTGCCTCGCGATTAAACTCTTCCGGATACGGAGAATAAATATTGTAGGTTTGAAGACCGGCCTCGACATGTCCTACTGGAATCTGCAAATAGAAACAGGCAAGTGCCGTTACAAAGGTCGTAGAAGTATCGCCATGGACGAGAACGACATCTGGTTTCGCTTCTTCGAGAACAGTTTTTATATGATTTAGTATATTCGTCGTTATATCAAAAAGTGTCTGCCGGTCTTTCATGATGTTAAGATCATAATCCGGCACCACACCGAAGGTATTCAGAACCTGGTCTAACATCTGGCGGTGCTGGGCGGTAACGCAGACAACCACCTCAAGACTTTCTCGCTTTTTCATCTCATCCTTAGGATTTCCATGCAACTTTATTATTTACTCCAAGCGGATTCTCCAAATCGCTCACAAACTCCATCGTATTAAAAGCGTAAAATAAAACAATGCTACACATAGGTTATTTTTTCCTACAGAATAATCTTCTGCACCGCCTTCAAAAGATTAAATTCTACCATATCAGGATTACAGCCTGTATCATTCCCCCTTATTACATCACCCGGATCCATACCTGCCCCTTCCGTTCCCTCACCAACAAGCAGGGCAGTTTTACATCCTGCAGAATGCCCGGCCTCCACATCACGCCAGCTGTCACCGATCATCCATGAATCTTCTAAACAAATGTTATAGTCGGCAGCGGCCTGATACAACAGCCCGGGCTTAGGTTTCCTACAGTCACAGTCAATCTTTAAAGCCTTGATTTCTCCCTCATAACCAGAGTCTGGATGATGGGGACAGATGTATATATCATCAATATATGCCCCGTCAGAACCTAATAATGTCTCCATCTTCCGATGAATACGGCTAAGTTCTTCCAATGTCACCTCTCCTCTGGCTATTACAGGCTGGTTTGTAATAACGATAGCAAGGTAACCCGAAGTATTAATAATTCGAATCGCCTCAGCAACATCCTCCAGCAGGACAAAATCATCGATATCCCGCAAAAATCCCCTGTATTCATTGATAACACCATCGCGGTCTAAAAAGACTGCCTTTTGTGGTTTCTTCAAGTTTTTGCTGCAAACCAGACCGGATACCAGATCCTCAGATACCTGCTTCAATCTCTCAGGAGTCCCCATGTCCTTTACATACTCCGGTGATCTGTATGCATATATTTTCCCGTCAGCACTGCAGTTAGGTTTCAGAATCTGGCGATCTAAGTCAACCTTTACAATTCTCCCAAACTCATCCTCTGTGCCAATCATATCGGCATTAATCTTCCCCTTCTCAAGGAGAGACGACAGAACCCGTGTGTTAATTATATGCAATCCTGCATTTACAGAGTTGCTGTACCATTCCGGTCTGGCATCCTCCTTTGTAAGCCAACTTACCACCCTTTCCGTCTCATCTTTCAAGATCAATCCGGAGTCATAGGGATGATTATTAGGATGAACAAACAAAGATACTAATGCGCCATGATCCAGATGAAACTGATAAAACCTGTCAAAATCAATATCAAATAAACTATCGGCATTTAAGAGCATAAAATCAGAAGACGGTTCCAGCCGCCCGGACTTAAGCAATTTAAACAATGCCCCTGCATTTCCTAAAGGTTTCTCTTCTACAAAATAGGAAATGCTGCATCCGAAATCAGAACCATCCCCGAAGAATTCTATTATTTTCTCACCCATATGAGCGACCGTTAGAATAATAGATGTATATCCCTGATTAACCAGACATTCAATCTCCCACTGCAAGATCGGCTTATTATCAACTTTTATCAACGGTTTGGGAACAGTCGAATCAACTGATTGAATTCTCTTTCCCAAACCACCCGCCATTATAACTACGGGAATTTTGTTCATTTCAAGCTTTCCCTCCTGCCCCAAAAAAATGCTCTTCCAGCATCAGACACCAAGTATGATACACAGGCAGATGCAGTTCTTGAATCATATATGTCTCCGTTTCCGATACTCTGACAGCTACATCTGCGAACTCTCCCAGCTCTCCACCCTTTGCCCCAGTCAGGCCTATCACCGGCATCCCGACTGCTCTTGCTACAACTGCAGCATTCATGACATTTTGGCTATTGCCCGATGTGGAAATGCCCAAAAATACATCCCCGGGACGTCCGAATCCTAAGAGTTGCTGAGCAAAAACCCCATAACCATCAACATCGTTAATATAGGCAGTAGATAGGGCTTCATGAGCTACCAAAGGGATTGCCATAAGACCTCGTTCTAAATTCTTTGCAAGCTCCGGACCTCGCTCACTATCAATTTCTATCAGTTTATCGGCAAATGACTGATCCACAGGACGCGGAGTCTTAAACCGCTTCATCAGTTCGCCGGCGATATGCTCCGAATCAGCAGCGGAACCGCCATTGCCGGCTATGAGAAGCTTATGGTCATGTGTATAACATTTTTCCATCACATCATATGCTTTGATAATATCCTTTTCAACAAAAGATAAAGCTGGGTATCGAGAAATCAATAAATCAATATGCTTTTGTAAATATAAATCCATAAAACTCTCTCCCTGATACTATGCAATTTAAGTGCTTCAAACCTTCCCTTGCAAAATACTAAAAAAAATTGAATTTTTACTCATTATCTTTTAAAAAATATTACATAACACTCATCTAACATTATGCTCAAATTTGCTGGTACTGAATAAACATACGTCACAGCCATAGTCGGTAAAGATACTCCCAATCGCTCTAGGCAGTTTAACCAATATAATACATTTAGTACTAAGGAAGTTATTTCTCGTATCACAAGTTGTTTAGATTTTCCAAGAGCTATCATTAATGGGGCAAAAGTAACTATTTTAATAAGTATAAAGAGCAAATTAATTCGAAAAATGACAACTGCACCAATATTCTCATCAATAAAAGGAATTTCCTGCAACAAAAAGCAAAAACATTATTAGTATCAAGATAAAAGACAGCTTCTTGCGTTTTCTTCAATTCTATTCCTCTTCTCTGGGTACATATGTTTCTGGAGTATAGTGAATAACTCCTGTTCCACCATTCTCAAACTCGAACGGAATATATATCAAATTTTTCATTGCTTCCTTAACATCCTCCTGTTTATCGGGTTGCACATAAAATACTAGAAAACCGCCACCACCAGCACCAAGAAGTTTTCCTCCAAGAGCACCAGCCTCTATCCCTTTCGCATATAAGCCATCAATGCTATCTGTGCTTACCGCTGATCCTGTCTGCCTCTTAAGTCTCCAAGTATGACCAAGAAGGCGACCGAAATCATCAAGGTCTGAATTTTTATCAGTCAACACCTTTTCAGCATCATCTACTAAAGACAACATTTCTTTTAACTGCGATGTCTTATCCTTAGCTTCCAGATTATTAGACTGTTGTACTGAAGCAGAGAAACGAGTAAACCCTGTAAAAAACATTAACAAATTATCATTTAGTTGTTTTTTTCTCTCCGGATTAATAATCACAGGGAGGACTTCATATCCATCAGCATTAAAATTGATGCGGTTAAACCCACCATACGAAACCGCTATCTGATCCTGCCAACCACCAACTTCTTTACAGAGAATGCGTTCAAGATAAATTGCTTCATCTGCCAATTTTTTCTTATCAGCATATTTTCCTTTGAGTGCATAAAAGGCATTAAGCATCCCAACAGCAAAGGATGAGCTGGTTCCAAGTCCAGAACGAGCCGGAAGATCAGCTTCATAAGTTAGGCGAATTTCATGCATATCCAGCATCTTCATGGCATTACGAACAGCTGGATGATCAATATCCTCAATATCCGTAACCCTCTCCATCTTTGAATATGCAAGTTCTGTAGTATAATTAAAGAACCTGGGCAGGTGACGTACCGTTACATAGCAGTATTTATCAAAAGTTGTGGACAATACTGCTCCACCATAATCCTTAAAAAAATTCTCCATATCCGTTCCACCGCCAAAAAATGACATACGAAACGGTGTTTTTGTTATTATCATCTATATCCTTCTCCATTTATGATATTTAAAAACTGATTCCGGCTTTCGTCCTCTGAAAATATCTTCATCGCACATAAAAATCCTTCCCGAAGTCTTTCTCTATCTTCATTTGTATATTCGAGGCACTCTGCTATTTTTTTAGAGAAGTCCTCTTTGCTATCCACACAGAAGAAACCATTTACATTAAGATAATTAGTACTGCATGTTGCTACAATCGGTAATAGATATTTCATATATGTAATTATCTTTCCGGTAAAGCCATATTTGATTCCATGTTCAGCCTTATATTCCGTCTCCACGGTTGGTGCAATAGCAACGTTTGCTTTCTTTATTATTTTCTCGTAATTTTCTCGATCCATTGATCCTGTGTAAATAATATTATTATGTGATTTTCGATTAAAGGGTCCTACAACATAAAATGTACAATCAGGGTTTCTTTCTCCTGCGTATTCAATATACTCAAAATCACAAAACGATACTCCCATATATACAGCAATTTTCTTTGTCTGTGTACTTTCAAGCGCGAAAGTCTCTATCAATTTAATATCTTCATCGGATGTCAACGGATTCCTCAGCACTATCAATTTTTTAGGATCAGCTCCTATTTGTTTATAGTATTCAATTTCAATCTCATCAACACATGCTGTCACATCGGAATGCCTAATCGCATCCACTTCCAACTTTTCTGCCCATTTAACCCCTGAAAAAGTTGCCAGTATATCTGATGGTCTATATATAATTTTTGCTTCAGAGTATTCTTTTCTAAGATTTTCAGAATATTGACATGCTACGCCCTCAAACAGCAC
>CADBMH010000296.1 GCA_902795705.1 uncultured Lachnospiraceae bacterium
CCTTTTCTTTTTACATGCGGAATCGTGTCCGGAACCAAAGTCCCAGGTCTCGCCTCCTTTTCTCCTACCGTATCAGATCAGAGTCCTCCGGCACATCATTTTCTCCATAATTTTTTATCGTACCGCCGGACTTGACGATAATAGAATACCCCTGCATATCTGAAATATGATTTCCGGTTACATTCACCACAACCGAATCTCCGTCAACATATAGTCCATCCGAGCAGGAATACTCCTTTTCCTCCTTTTTAATCACATTATCATTGATATCCGTCACAACAGCACCGACTAATTTGATTCCGGAAAGTTCCGAATCAATAATCGTATTGCCGGAAATAGACTTTGCCGTAGAATCCTTCTGAACGATAATACCGTTGCTTCTTGAATTCTTTACTGTATTCCGGTCAAAAATAATATTTTTGCTTTCATTGGTAATCATCACAATACTCTGTGATTCCTTCGTCCCCACTGCCTGTACCGTATTATCCGTAATGCTGCTGTCTCTGACATCTGTGATCTGAATACCGAGACCTTCTGTCTTAATCACATTGTCCTTCACTGTCATACCCGAAAGGTAATAATTTCCTGCCTTGATCTTCTTTTTGTCATAGCCGGTGACCGCATTTTCAAAATGATATCCCAAAAGCTTGATTCCAATCACCTGGTCCGCTGTAGTTTTGTATTTAATATCCATTGTATTCCCTGATATCACGGAATTCGCATCATAGACAAAGCTTCCGTTATATGTCTTTTTTCCGTTTAAAATCGTACTATATACAGAAGAACCCGGATTTTGCTTCATGCTCTGAAAAACAATTCCCGCCCCGCAGTTTTTAATCGTATTATCCATAATCTTACAATTATGATATGCGCATACAATCACCGCCTCTTCTTCTAAATCCGTGAATGTATTTCCCTGGATCGTCACATTCTCCAGTGACTGACCGAATAACATCGAATGTGTACCGATTCCCCTCGGCACATTTTTGAAAGTACACCCTTCGACTGTAACATTTTTCATCGCCGTTCCATCCACATAAAAACCAGGATATGCATGACTGTTGCAGCACACATCAAGCTGAAGCGCCTCCATCTTTTTTGAACTTCCCTTACCGCTCTTCATATCCCGGAATGTACAGTTACTAACGGTAAAACCAGCCAGTGCAGCAACCTCAACCTGATGAACGGAGCCGCTTCCTACAAAGGTACATCCGGACAGAAGCACATTTTTTGAATGGGCGATCCGGAACATACAAGCTGTATTCTTCGCATTTCCCTTCCATGTACCGCCGATAACGGAGATATTTTTTGTTGCCTTATATCCTCCTGTTTTCTTTGAATTTGTATTTCTGGAGGCAAGCATGGCAGAGCTTTTTGAGACGCACTTTAAAGTTACATCCGTTGCATCCAGTTTTACATTCGAATACATATAAACCGCCCATTTCAGCTTATATGTTCCCTTTTTCAGTTTTACGGTATAAGGCTTGTTCGCACTCGCCTTTTTCGAAGCAGCAATGATTGTTTTATTTAAAATCTTACTGATTTCCTGACCGCTTTTGGCCTTTAAAGTAAAGACGGTCCCCTTTTTCGTATAGTTACTTGCTGCATCTGCAGTCACCGGTCTGCTTCCGAAAAGCAGCAGACCACCGACTCCCACAGCCCCCAAAAATCCAAAAAATCTCCTTCTTGTCCTCTTTCCCATCCTTTGTAAATCTCCTTTCCTGATTATAATAATTTCCGGTTTCTAAAATTCCAACCGCATCTGCCGGTCAATAAAACTTACCTGCTTTGCCTCATGAATCACATCCTCCTCTTCACTGCCACCGATCAGAAACGGTGAATCCGGATCATGTCTCCTGCGATTTTCCTGTACTAAGAAACGATCTGTATTCGCATAGCAGTACCTGCATAAATGCGGACAGGAATCATATGCCCCGATATCATTTCCGAGAATGCAGCCACATTCTTCTCTTGCGCCGGAATATTGTTTCGGAATCAATAATTTCTGACCCAGTGCCCGTTCAAAAACAGGAACTGTCATGCACCCCGAACAATCCACGCCAAATTCCGAAAGCTCTGTCCCTTCCGCACACCCTTTGATCACGATGCCATGCTTTTTTCCGATTCTAGCAAATTCCTTTCCAAGCATCAGTCTTTCTTTTCTCAGCACAGGTCTTGCCTCCGGAAAATTTCTCTGAACCTTTTTATAGATGTCCAAAAAGCTGATCACACAATACTCCGTATATCCCGACAGCTTTTCCGCCATCCTTTCAAACGCTTCCAAATGAAAAACAAGCGTATATTTTTTACTGATAAAAACCGGATCATATCTCCAACAGACAGAAGGAAGCCCCACCTGTTCCGACAACTCCCGAAAGCTGTTGATCACCTCTTCTTTTTCGGGAACATTCGGTTCGATTTCCTTCCCGTATGGTGTGATCGTCACAAACCAATACTGACCATATGCCGAAAGTCTGTCAAGCCCAGACAGCATAGGTGCCGGATTTTTTGTACAAAAAACAAGCAGATCCACCACATCCGGAGAAATCCTGTACTTTGTAACAGCATGCGGATTATACGGATTACGTACCAAAACAAAGCCTGCACGCAGCCGGTTAAAAAACCATTCCGGATAAAACGCCGGAATATCTGTCCTCATGCCTGAATTTAGAATCATTCTGCTTTCCTTTTCCTACTTTTTCATTGCCCCAAGTACATCCGGGAGTACAGCTTCCATACGTTCATCAGTAAACCCGAAGTCCATTGCTTTATAATTCCATGCTGCTCTCCCGATTCCAAACCTTCGAAAGGATTCATTGATAATCTGATACCATTTCAAAATATCCTCCGGTACTGCCCGATTGATTACTCCATATTCTCCGCAATATAACGGAACATCTCTTTCCTCAGCCACCTTAACCGCCTCGGAAAAGAATTTGTCAAAATATGCCGAAGAAAGCGTTTCATTCTCATCAAAGCCGTCAAAGCCGACAGCAATCTGTGAAAACCCATTTTTCGACTGTTCCTTCATTTCTCCATAGTCTGCATCAACGGAAATCCGGAAATCCTCTTTCATCCCATCTACCCAATATGCCCCCTGATGTGTAAAAACAAGTGGCTCATAGCAATGAAAATTATAAACGATATTTTCATCATACGGCATGGTCAGATCTTTGACCGCCTCAACACTATTGTTATAATATCCACCAACCAGGATTCTGATATCAGGTGCTGTTTTCCGGATTCTTTCAATACACCGGTTCGAAATCCGGTTCCATGCCTCACAATAGCTCTTATCCGTAATCTCATTTAACAGCTCAAATGCAATCATATCCTCATACTTTCCGTATCTTTTCGCAAACTCCTCCCACAACTTATAAAAGCGCTCCTGATATTCCTCCTTTTCAAAAAAGCCACTTTCATTTTCTCCTTTGTCAAACGAAAAACCAAATGTTTTATGCAGGTCTAAAATCATATTCAGATGATATGTTCTGGTCCAGTCAATAATATTCTGAATATAAGAAAATCCTTCTTCCTTATAATTTCCGTTTTCATCCTCTACCAGATCATAATCTACCGGGACACGTACATGATCGAGTCCCCATTCACTGACCTTCTTTACATCCTCCTCACCGATAAACGTATCATAATGCTCTTTTGTATGTACACACTGGGAAAGCCAGCCTCCCAAATTGATTCCATGTTCAAAGCCTGTCCATCTTTTCATGTAAAAATTCTCCTTCCAAAATTTTTTAATAATATGTTTTTCTATTATATCATAGTTCCTGTGCTATTTCTACTTTGACTTTCTCTGTTTTACATATAAGAAAAAATTGGCCGTGAACAGTAACGGCATCATTACTATTCACAGCCAGCTCCTTAATTCAACAGATAAATCCCAAAATTCAAATACCCCGCAAATGTCGTCCAGAGCAGGTATGGAATCATAATATACGCTGCCGGACGATTAATCTTATAAAAGCTAAGAATCGTCCTCAGAATAAGCAGCCACATCACAGCAAGCCAGACAAAAGCAATCAGATACCACCTGAAATTAAAAAACAGGATCGGCCAGACAAAATTAAAAAACAATTGCCAGAAATATGTATGAAGCGCCTGCATGACATCCTCCCTGCCTGCCCCCTGTTTAAGCACCAGGTAGGAAGCAATTCCCATAAGAATATATAAAATTGTCCATACCACAGGAAAAAGCCATGCCGGAGGTGATAACGGCGGTTTCCTGACCATCGAAAAAATTTCTGTTCCGTCTCTTGTCAAAACCCCCGCTAAAAGTCCGATCAAAAGCGGAATCGCAATGCATACCAAAAGTTCCTTCCATTTTATTTTCATAGCTTACTCCAAAATAATCTTGTTGTAACTATTATATAAAAATAAAAGAAAAATATTCAAATGATCTTCTCCACCTCTGCCATACAGACAACATCTACCGGAAATGTGCAGTGGTTTCCGGGATTATCCTTATACGGCGGAGAAGAAGATTCATATATGGTATACAAAATATCTCCGTCAATACATCCCTCTTCAAGCAGCGGCGGCAGAAAACGAATCCCTTTTACCTTACGACAGGAAATCTTCCCGTTCTCTTTCATGAAAACCTGAAATACATACACTGCAGATGACTTTTTGCGTCCTCCTGACACATTTACAAAAAGCCATATTTTTCTGTCCCTTCTCCCGGACTTCTTTGTTGATTTCTGCCATTCCGTCCACTGCTTCACATTCCGGTAAAAATAAGCTCCATTTGCCCGAACCGGAATATTTACGGATTGCAGGGCCTGCAAGGAAAAAATTTTTCGCTCTCCCTCTGACTTTTTTTGAACCTGAAAGGACTGCAGAATGCCATGCATTCCTTTAGAAACAAAACTTCCAACCCAGATGCGTCCCTCAAAATAAGTCACGAAGCTCGCAGTCATACCGCAGGGCACTTCCTTTTGAAAATAAGAAATACGCCCTTCTTTTTTGGATGAATACTTTAAGTCCGACATCACCTTTTTCAGATCTTGTTCACGAATCACACTTAAGCAGTTCTCTGTACTTTTCGCCACCCACAAATTTTTCCCGTCATAGGCAATTCCGCCTACATGGTTCACATCCGGCAGCTCCAAAAGCGCCAGATATACATGAGTCTTTTTTGAAAAAACAAACAGGCAAGAATGATGAACCGGTTCATTTTTTATCTTATCGTAACGACTTTGGTTTCCCGCTGTGTTCAGAGAGGCTTTTAGCTCCTTTTTGAATCTTTTCATACTGCAATACGCAGTGATCACAATGTAATGCTCCGTCACGCAAATCCCCTGTGGTGTCATACTGCTGCAATGCCCGTCCGGAAGCTTACAGTCTGATAGTTCCGGAAGTGGAAAAGTTCCCAAAGTCTGAAATAAAGAAAGCTGTCTTTGGTACAGTCCTTCTATCATTTTGCCCTTCATACTCTCTCCCGTCTTACTGGTCTATGGTAAATCCATTATCCTCCTGCTTCAGATATCCATCCTGCCATACAATGATGCTCCCACCTCCCGCAGCATGGTTCATAAACCTTACACCGATCAGTCCGATTTCCTTCTTAAAAACAAATTGTACAATATCCACTCCCTCATAGTCTTTCCCCTTGGAATAGTACGAACGGTAGCAGTTAATATCACCATCATGCTTTTCCATCCATTCATGCTCCCCGATCTCTCCCTCGGAAAGCAGATCCTTTTTTTCGTTTTCCTGACAGATCAGCCTCGCATCGCTCGGAAGCTTCGACTGGCACAAAAGTGTTCCCAGATCATCCTCATCAAAAAAGTTATATGGAATATAATAAATCTGATCCTTTGTAACCCAGAGGTGGCAGCCATCCCAATCCAGTTCTTCTGTAATATCTTTCTTTGTCTGCTTTAAAAGCTTTTTTGCCTGTTTTCCTTTTTGTTCCGTTATTTCCGAATTCTGTACATTTTCAATCCCGTCAAACGAAAAAGCATACAATCTCCCATCCTTCCCGGCATACTCTTCTGTCAATGTCATAGCCGCATCCGCGGAAAAAAGTACATCCTTTAATACCTTCACCTTTATATTAGACAGATTTTTCTCCGGAAAATAAGGATTCTCCGTAACATTTCTCTCCTTCAGCATAACAACAGAAAATGCCTCATAGGAATTTCTGAGCTTTTCATATAATACTGCATCATTCAAAAGAACGACATTTCCGTCATTTTCATATGCTTCCTCGTCAATCGCGCGGAATCCCTTAAAGGACCACATAAATTCTTCCATGCCATCATAATAATCAGCATGGATTTTTTCTAAATCCTTTGAATCCACAGAGGTATCTTCTCCCGAATAATACCGGTAGAAAAGTTTCCCTGTATTTTCATCAAAATCCGTCGTTTCCTTTGATACCGTATCTACACTTATTTTTGCTTCCTTTAATATAAAATCCTTTTCCGCTGTCTGTGTCACTGCCCCGCTCTCATGTGTATGATCTGTAAAATTATAATGATAGCTTTCTTCACCGGAATCATAATATCCGGTTCCGTATCCGCCTGTCAGATCCCACCAGTCTACCTCTGTCAGCGCACGAAGCTTCTCTTTATCTTTACCCTTTTTCTTTTTCTGAAGGGATAACGGTGTAATTTCCGTCAGCTTATCACAGGAAGCATTCACCTCAAAATAGCGGTTATAAAAAACAGAACCGTTCCCTATTGTCTCTGTAGAGATCAACTCCAATCTTCCGTTTCTGTCCATATCCGTAACATAGTACCGGTAATCCGACTCTGTAAGCCCGTCCCCTGTTTTTTTTGCCTCTTTGCTGTCAAAACACCATTTTTTTCGATTTTCAATGATCAGGCGAAACTGCTTTTCCGTATCATGCTCTGCCTTATTCGCTACGGAAACAGAACTGATTTTTTCCTGTTCCTTCGATGCGCTGCTTCCATCCCATGTACAGCCTGTAAAAAGGACAAAAACAGCCAACAAAAGACCGCCTGCTTTTCCAAGATTTTTATTCATACATATCCTCCATCCAAAAGAACCTGCCGTCAAAGTACATTTCCGGAAATTTCATATAACAAATTTCCTACCGGCACATCACTGATCTTCATCTGCCTGGAAACGGTAAGCTGTTCTCCCATCAGATAGGTATTCTGAAAATCCCCGTTATAAGAGTAATAATCACAGACAAAATCCAAAGTATCTCCTTTTTTCACGATTCCATGCCGTTATAAAGATACAAATATTCTAAATGTAACAATAGGACTTGTCAAGAAAAAGAAATCTATAGTCACCTTCATTTTTTATATAATTCAAGCCGTTTTTTTCAAAAAACCTAACCCGTACAACAAATATGAAATAATTTATACTTAATTTATTTAGAAACCACTGGTTTTTTTCAAAAAAATATCGTAAAATAGAAAGAAAGATTTTTAATGTCAAAAAACACTAAAATAATGTATAAGGGGAAAAACTATGGGAAAATCAAAATATAATAAACCTGAGAATTTCTATAACAGAGAGCTCAGCTGGATTCTTTTTAATTACCGCGTCCTTGAAGAGGCTCAGGATATTTCGAATCCTCTTTTCGACCGGTTAAAATTTTTAAGCATTACCGCATCGAATCTGGATGAATTTTTTATGATACGCGTCGCCTCCCTGAAGGATATGGTACAGGTTGGTTTTACCAAAAAAGATATTGCAGGCATGACACCACAGGAACAGTTATTTGAAATCAGCAAACAGACGCATGCGCTTGTCCGTGACCAATATAAAAACTATAACGAGCAGTTGATTCCTGCCCTGAAAAACGAACACATCTTTTTGATTGAACATTATGAGGAATTAACTGAAAAGCAGGCCGAATTTGCAGACTCCTATTTCCATTCTGAAGTCTTTCCGGTTCTTACACCGATGGCCGTTGATTCCTCTCGTCCGTTCCCGTTGATTCGCAATAAATCCTTAAATATTGCAGCGCTTTTACAGACCAAGATTCAGGACACAGAATCAGAGGCGAAGGAACAGTTCCGTGACATTTATCTCGCACATGCCAATAAAAGATCAAAGCAAGAAACAGACATTGATTTTGCAACGGTACAGGTTCCTTCCGGGCTGCCGCGTTTTGTCGAAATTCCATCCGATGATCCGGATAAAAAAACTTTCATCCTGTTAGAACAGATCATCGAAAAAAATATCGGCGAATTATTTTTAAATTATGAAGTTCTTTGTGCCTTTCCTTACCGGATCATGCGTAATGCCGACCTGACAATTGTAGAAGACGCAGCAGACCTTTTAGTGGAAATTGAACACCAGTTAAAGAAAAGACAACGTGGTGAAGCCATTCGTTTAGAGGTTGAAGAAGGCATTGATGCAACTCTTTTGAAAACTCTGATCCATGAGCTGAAGATCAAAAGGGATGATATTTTTCAGATCAACGGTCCTCTTGACCTGACCTTCTTATTCAAATTAGCATCATTAAAGGGGTATGATCATTTAAAGAGCAGCACATATACCCCGCAGCCGTCCAAATGGCTGAATCCGGAAAAAAGCATTTTCAAACAGATCAGGGAGCATGATATTTTATTGCATCATCCTTATGACTCATTTGAACCTGTGGTTGATTTTATTAAGCAGGCATCGAAGGATAAAAATGTTTTGGCGATCAAACAGACATTATACCGTGTCGGAAGCAATTCACCGATCGTCTCCTCCCTTGCCGCAGCCGCTGAAAACGGAAAGCAGGTTACGGTTCTTGTCGAACTGAAAGCTCGTTTTGATGAAAAAAACAATATTAACTGGGCAAGAAAACTGGAGCGGGCAGGCTGCCATGTAATCTACGGACTGGTCGGCTTAAAGACTCACAGTAAGATCACATTAGTCGTAAGAAAGGAAGCAGAGGGAATCCGCCGTTATGTCCATCTCGGCACGGGAAACTATAATGACAGCACTGCAAAGCAGTACACCGACATGGGGCTGTTGACAGCAAGAAAAGAAATCGGCGAAGATGCAACCGCGTTCTTCAATATGTTGTCCGGCTATTCAGAGCCTGCTGTATGGAATAAACTAATCATCGCCCCGATTTGGCTTCGCGACCGTTTTATTAAAATGATCGAACGGGAGCGGGATCATGCCAAGGCCGGAAAAAAGGCATTTATTAAAGCAAAAATGAACTCTCTTTGCGATGCTGAGATTATTGCGGCACTTTACGAAGCATCCGCTGCAGGCGTTGAAATCGACCTCGTTGTCAGGGGAATTTGCTGCTTGAAGGCCGGAATCCCGGAAATCAGCGAACATATTCGTGTCCGTTCTCTGATTGGTGATTTTTTAGAGCATAGCCGCATTTATTATTTCCATAATGACGGTGACGAGGAAATTTATCTGGGAAGTGCCGACTGGATGCCACGAAATTTAGATAAACGTGTCGAAATCATATTCCCTGTCGAAGATCCGACCTTAAAGGAGGATATCATTCGAATTATGGAGATTCAGCTTCAGGATAATGTGAAAGCACGGATTTTACAGCCGGATGGTTCCTATAAGCGACTGAAACCCGGGCCGCTTCAGAAAAAAGTCTGGTCACAGAAATATTTCTGTGAGGAAGCAATTTCTCTTGCAAAGGAGCGAACGAAAGAAACCAGTCGGTTTATTCCTTTAATGCATGAAGGTGAAAAATAAATGTCATTTTGTCAGACGCAAATAATAACAATCAAATAAAAGCAACCAAGGAGGAATTTCTCTCTTTTCTGAGAAACTCCTCCTTTTCTACTTTCTTTTCTTTTTATTTCCCTATCCGAAAAGCTGTTCAGAATCTAATACAATCGTAAACGGACCGTGATTTGTAAGAGACACCTGCATATGAGCACCGAATATCCCTGCTTCCACCTTTTCTGCATATTCCTTTGCATGCGCTAAAATATATTCATATAATGTTTCTGCCTGCTCCGCCCCTCCTGCCTCGGTAAAGGAAGGTCTGTTTCCTTTTCTGCAGTTTGCATACAGGGTAAATTGTGAAATGATCAAAAGCTCACCATCAACCTGTCCGAGGGATAGATTCGTCTTCCCTTCTTCATCATCAAAAATTCTCAGATTTAATGCCTTCTTTAACATTTTATCCGCAATTTCCTCTGTATCAGTTTCACTCACTCCAACAAGGATCAAAAAACCTTTTCCAATCCTGCCGACTACCTTTTCCTCAACAGAGACACTTGCCTCATCTACCCTCTGAATTACAAACCGCATTCCTTACCTCCTGACATTTACGCTTCACCAAGACTTTCCTTCTTCACTTCTTCAATCGTGTGTACGGGAATGATCGTCAATTTCTCCGTAATCTCCTTCGGCACCTCTTTTAAGTCCTCCTCGTTTTTATCCGGGATCAAAATCGTCTTCATCCCGGCACGCTCGGCAGCCATCAGTTTTTCCGGAAGTCCTCCGATCGGAAGCACCTCTCCGCGCAGGGAAACCTCTCCGGTCATTGCAAGATTTTTCTTCACAGGCTTTCCTAAAAACAATGAAGTCAGTGCAGTATACAGTGTCACTCCCGCAGAAGGTCCGTCTTTTGGCACAGCTCCTTCCGGTACATGAATATGAATATCTGTTTTGTCAAAATCGATTTCTTTTCCGGAAAGCTTTGATTTTACAAGTGAATAGGCAATTTCCGCGGATTCCTTCATCACATCACCAAGCTGACCTGTGATATGTAGTTTCCCGCTTCCTTTTGTTTTAATTGTTTCAATAAATAAAATCTCTCCGCCAACCTGTGTCCAGGCAAGACCTGTTGCTACTCCCGGGTTTAACTTCTTTGCAGCCTTTTCATGGTTCGCTGTCTTCTTTCCCAAGATATCAAACAAATCCTTTTCTTTTACGGAAATCTTAAATTTATCTGCTTTCTTTTCTGCTGATTTCAGAACTTCTGTTTTCTTTCCTTCTACCTGTTTTTCTGCTTCCCCTGCTCTTTCCTCTAAAAGCTTTACCGCAGCATATCTGCAGATTTTATCCAGTTGCTTTTTCAAGCCTCTGACACCGGCTTCTCTGGTATAATCTGCAATTATTTTTTTCAATGCTCCCGGTGTGATGGAAAGCTCTGATTTTTTTATCCCGTTTTCTTCCAATGCCTGTGGCAGCAGATGCTTTCTCGCAATCTCATATTTCTCAAGAGGTGTGTACCCGGAAAGCGAAATCACCTCCATACGATCGAGAAGCGGAGCCGGAATCCCATCTGTCGAATTTGCTGTACAAAGGAAAAATACTTTGGAGAGATCATAAGGAACATTCATATAATGATCGACATAATTCGAATTTTGTTCCGGATCAAGCACCTCTAAAAGTGCACTCGCAGGATCTCCTTTATACTCGCTGGCAAGCTTATCAATCTCATCTAAAACAACGACAGGATTTTTCGCTCCGGAACGTTTGATACCTTCCATGATCCGACCCGGCATCGCTCCAACATAGGTTCTTCTGTGCCCGCGGATCTCCGCCTCATCTCTGACACCGCCCAGACTGATCCTGACATATTCCCGTCCGAGTGCCCTGGCAACACTCTGTCCCATACTTGTTTTTCCGGTTCCGGGTGCCCCGACAAATAGAAGAATGGAACCATTCTGTTTCTTTTTCAGGCTCATAACTGCAATCTGCTCTAAAATTCTCTTTTTCACCTTGTCAAGACCATAATGGTCTTCCTCCAGGATTTTCCTTGCCTTCACAATATCTAACTCTGTCTCCTCCGGCTCCTTCCAACAGACACTGGTGATAAAATCAAGATATTCATAAAGCGTTCCATATTCACTTCCATGTCCGCCTTCCATGCCAAACCGCTTTAAGACACGCTTCGCTTCCTTTTCCACTTCCTCCGGCATGCCTGCTTCCTCAATCCTCTTTGCAAACATTTCCTCCTCAGACTCTATCCCGTCCTCGATTTTTGAAAGCTCCCGTTCCATCACCTTCATCTGTTTGCGAAGTGCCATTGCCTTATAATTATTTTCTTCTTCTGTGGACATCTTATGGCGGATTTCCTCTTTTGCTGCCTCAGAACCGACCAAACGCCGCATTCCCTCTAACAGAAGTTCAAATCTCTTTTTTCTCGAATCAATTGCCATGACTTCATAGCGCTCTCTCGCATCTAAATCCAGATAACCTCCGACATTCGTTGCAGCCTCCTCCATGTTTTTCCACCGGCGGATATATGCGCGCATGATCATCCCTGTCGGCAGACTTTTTACCAGTTCAGTGGCATATGCCTTAAATTCTTTTAAATATTCTTCTTCCTCCTCATCGGACAGATCATAGATATCTTCGATCTCTAAATAAGCAGCATCTACACGCTCTTCGGAAATCCAGATTTCCTCCAAATGTACCCTCTTTCCTGTCTCCACACTTAAAAGCGCATTTCCATCCTGTGAAAATGTCGAAACAAGTCTCGCAGACACACCAACCCCATAAAAATCCTCACTGACAAGTGCCCGTCGCTCCTTCTGCTCCTTGATTGGTGCAATGATAAAGTCTTCCTCTGCTTTAACATTCTCAAGCTCATTCGAAGAAAAAATATCCTCCTGCACATTGATCTGTATTCCCGATAATATTAATGTATCATAAACTGGTATCACTAACATGCCGAACCCTCCATTCCTTCAGGTATTTTATAAGAAATGTTATAAACTTAGCCTACACCTTTTTGTTAGCACTTCAATCCAACGAGTGCTAATTGCATCTGATAAAGAAAGTGCAAATAATAATGATTTGCACTTTGATACGAAACTATAATATCACCTATCTGCTCTCTTGTCAAGTGTTTTGTCAGATGTTACTGTTTATAAAATCCCGTACAATTTCCTTATCCGAATACTCATATAACATCCTGCATCCCACCATCTCCTCCAATTCATTAAAAACAAGGCTTCCATCCTCCGCGACGATAAAATCCAACCCGCACAGTTCAAGTCCCAGCCCGGAAAAAGCCTCCAGATACGCTTCCACTGTCTGTCTCTCAGATTCGGAAAGTTCATAGCTTTCCGCCGTTCCTCCCAGAGAATGATTCGAACGAAAATCCCTCTTGCCCGTCCGCAGCATCGCATGATAGATTCTGTTTCCCAGGATATAGATCCGCAGATCCTTTGCATCACTTTTGATCCGTTCCTGTACAATACAGTCCTTCCCGGATAATAGATCAAATGCTGCCATCATTTCCGGAGAATTTCTCCGGATTTCAGTACAAGGCAGCAAAAAGACCTCACTGCCTCCATGACCATCTACGGATTTCAGAACCAGATCTTCTCCCTTGTGCCACCCCTGCTCCCAAATCTCTTTCATAAAAAGTTCTTTCTGAAAGCCCGGAAGAAAAATGGTATCCGGAAGTCTGCCTTCCCTGAAAACAGTTAAATTGTCTGAATGTAAAAAACCTCTTTTTCTGTCATATTCTATTATATATTGGATTGTTTTCCACTTATCATTTCCGATTGAAACTAATCTTGAACCGTGTACCACCCGGACACCCCGCTTTTCATACCAAAGACTGACCTTAGCATCTCTGGTCCGGTTTAACACAAGCTCCGGTAATTCCCTTTTCTGATACTCCTCCTTTAAAACAAAGAAAAAAGAAAAGCCGGCTTCCTTTCCTGCCTCCTGGAACAGCCGGATAAAACCCAGATTTTTTTCTCCCTCCCTTTTTTCATAAATCAGATATGCAATCATTTCTTTCTCCTCATGTAAATTAATGGCTCAACTCCCGGACAATATACTCCATAATACATTCTGCCACATTAATTCCCGTACAGGTGTAAATATTCTTAAAATGTGCATTGGAATTAATTTCGCAGAGTAAATCCGCCTTATCTGTGCTGCCTGAAAACAACAGATCCACTCCCGCAAAGGAAAGCCCAAGGGCTTTTGTCGCCCGTACTGCGAGATTACATTCCGCTTCGGAAGGTGCATATGGCTTCATACAGCCTCCGTTTGTCAGATTGGCCCGAAAATCCCCTGACACCGAATACCGGTACATTGCCGCGACAACCTCTCCTCCAACCACCTGCAGCCTGACATCCTTTCCGGCACTTTCTCCGATATACTTTTGGTACAAAAACGGGACACCCTCAAGCTTTTTTGTATATGCAAGCACCTCTTCCTCTGTCTGTGCCAAGTACACCTGCATGCCAAAAGAGCCCCTGCATTCCTTAATCACCATCGGAAGCCCGAGGTAATCTATCATTTTTTTTACAAAACCGGTATCGGTATAACCGATATTTGCATAAGTCATCGGTGCCCCTATCGTCGGAATCAAAGGAATCTTATCATCCACATCCCGTCCCAGATTCCACCCTGCTATTTTTTCATAGGTCATTAATTTGTCATCGCTGCAGTCAATTGCCGAAACCGGATTAAACACTGGAATGTGAAAAATGTCTGCATAAAAAGTCAGCCTTCTGCCAAACGGAATATCCTTATCCCAATACAGGATAAAATCATAAGCTTTTATCTTCTCTGCTTCTTCCATTTCGTCAAAAGACAGAAAAAAATCTGCATTTGAAGAAATCGACAAAGTCATCTCTCTGCTCTCTGCCGCTTTTCTTAACCAATCATAGTGCTCAGAAAATTTCTCTGTACGCAAAAATGCATTCGTCACCAAAAGTCCATTCATCTTATGACCACTGCTCCTCATCCGGAATCTCGTCCCCAAACATATCACCGGCCGTTTCAGAAGCATCCTCTGCATCCGTTCCGCCGGATATCATTTGCTCGAACTCCTCTACCGTCATCAAAACCCTTCTCGGCTTGGTTCCCTCAGCAGGTCCGACTACTCCCGCCTTATGAAGCTGATCGATGATTCTTCCGGCACGATTAAATCCTATTGAAAAATGTCTTTGAAGCTGTCCTGCCGCTGCGCGTTCAGACTCAATCACAAAACGTCCGGCATCTTCAAAGTATTCATCCCGGTCAGATTTCGGCTTTTTCTCCGGCTCTGCCTCCTCTGCAGGTGTCTCTACGATTTCCGTAACGGCATGATTGTATTCCGGTGTTTCATTATTGCTGCATAAAAATTCTACAACATCATTGACCTCCTTATCGGAAACAAAAGCCCCCTGTACGCGGACCGGCTCGGTATAGCCTGACGGGAAGAACAGCATGTCCCCTTTTCCCAACAGCTTTTCTGCACCGCCCTTATCTAAAATAGTTCTGGAATCAATCGTCGAAGATACCGAAAATGCAATTCTGGATGGGATATTTGCTTTGATCACACCGGTAATGACATTCACAGACGGTCTCTGTGTCGCAAGTACAAGATGAATCCCCGCTGCTCTTGCAAGCTGAGCCAGACGGCAGACCGCATCCTCGACCTCTTTCGATGCAACCATCATTAAATCCGCAAACTCATCTACGATCACCACAAGATAAGGAAGCTTTTCATAGCCCTGCTTCTCCGCATCCGGAATCCTCTTGATCTTATCATTGTAGCCTGCAATATTTCTTACATTTAGTTCCTTAAATTTATTATACCTGTCCATCATCTCCCTGACCGCCCAGTTTAAGGAAGCTGCCGCCTCCTTCGGATCCGTGACCACAGGACAAAACAGATGCGGAATCCCGTTATAACAGCTAAGCTCTACCACCTTCGGATCGATCATGATAAGCTTCACATCCTTCGGATCTGCCTTATATAAAATACTCATGATCAATGTATTGATGCAGACCGATTTTCCGGAGCCTGTCGCACCGGCAATCAAAAGGTGCGGCATCTTGGCAATGTCCGCCATGATCACCTTTCCTGCAATATCCTTACCGACTGCAAAGGTAAGCGAAGATTTTGCCTTGGAAAAATCCTCACCCTCTAAAAGCTCCCGAAAGGAAACCGGACTTGCCTCTGTATTCGGAACCTCAATACCGACCGCAGCCTTTCCGGGAATCGGTGCCTCAATACGGATGCTCGGAGCTGCTAAAGTAAGCTTTAAGTCATCTGCAAGATTTGTAATCTTATTGACACGCACTCCCTGCTCCGGTAAAAGTTCAAACCGTGTAACCGTCGGGCCACAGGTGATTCCGCCCATTTTCACATGGACATTAAAGCTCTCCAGTGTTTCCTCCAATTTTTTCGCGATTCCCCGAAGCTCCTCGTCAGAAGCTGCACTTCCGCCGCGCTTTGGCTTCTCCAAAAGATCAATCGGTGGAAATTCATATGGCTTTTCCGGTTTTATCGGTATCACCTTTTCTTCTGTCTTTTTCTCTGACAGCTTTTCCCCTCTGTCCGGCTCTTCCTTCTTTTCTGACACCTTGTCCGAACGGAAGGACTCTGCTTTTTCCGAAACCGGCTTTAAGCTGATACCGCGTGCTGCCTCCGTTTTCTTCTGAGACATCGGAACAATATCGACCTCATCCTTCGGCGCAAAAGAATCCATCGGCTTTTTACTGATGAAAGCATCCTCGGTTTCCTCTGTGTCCTCCGGTTCATCAAAGACGACTTCCGCTATTGCCGGTTCCTGTTCTGCCATCTCAGTATCAATCGGATTCACAGAAATTACAGGCTCATGTGTCCTGACCGTTTCAACCGGCTGGTAGACTTTAGCAGACTTTTTACTGCCGAATTTTTCTTCCAGCTCGTTCCGGTAAATCGGAAGCACCTCTTCTGCTTTCGTCTCCTTTGGCTCCTCTTTCATTTTCAAAGGTTCCGGGGCAGAAGGAACTGCTTCCTTCTTCTCCTCTTTTTCCGGTTCCTTTTGAACGATTTTTTCTTCAATCTCATTCGGAAATAAAATCTCTTCCTTATGATAAAGTGCTGCCTGCTCCTCCTCCGATTCATTCGAAAAAAGCCTGGCCTGCTCTCTAAGGTCAAAGCTCTGCCTCTTTGGCACTCTTTCCAGTTCTCTTATTTTCGTTTCCTGTTTTCTTCCAAAATCCTTCTTCTGCGGAAACACACGGTATGAAGGCTCTATGTATGCTTCGTCCTCTTTTACCTGCTCATAGACCTCCTGCATCTCCTGACGATACGCATTTCTTTTCCGGAGCTTTGCCATCAGCTCTACTCCATAAAAAATATAGCCAAACAGACACAGTAATCCAAATACGATCAGCACTGCCCCGACTTTTCCGAGCATCTTTGAAAACAGAAAGCCGAACGCCTCCCCCAGAATGCCTCCGTTAAATTTCCCCCAACGCATAACATTGTCACATGACGCATACATACATGTAAAAAAGTTTTTATTCGATGTGTGATTGATCTTATAATACTCAATGATCGTATCCTTATTAAAAAGCAGATGCGAGAGCGTCAGAAGTGATAAAATCACTCCCGTCCCACTAAAGAGTCTGCGGGGAACTCTGGAATCCCCCTGATTCATTTGCGAAAACACATAAGCAACCATTCCCACAATCGGAAAAAACCAGGCGAACCATCCGAAAACACCAAACATCATGCCGCCGATCACGCGTCCTGTTTTCCCTGCCAGAGAAAAATAAGACACATATAATAAAAGTGATACAATCCCCATGCTGATCATAATAATGACCTGTTCAAATGCCTGGGTATCTCTATATGCATTCATCTCCTCAAAACTTTTTTTGCCTCCGCCGGTTCTGTCTGACGCAGTCCTGCCTTTTGATGAACTGTTTCTCTTCCCCGTCCCTTTCGCAGAAGCTCCCTGCCGTCCTGTTTCTCTTTTTCCTGCCGCCTTTTTTCCTGCAGTAGAATTTTTTCCTTCCCTTGTCTGCTTTGCAGATGTCCTCCTCCCGGTCGTACTGCTGCTTCTCACACTTCCCTCTCTGCTATCTTCCATTTTTCTTGCCACAGCCATTTTATTTACCTCACTTTTTTCTGTTCCTCATTTTCCTTCGCCTCTTTTTCTCCCGTTTCCCATCTACTGTTCTGCTTTTTTCAACATCATCATATCATGAAACAAAATAATATCCCACCGCAATACAACCTAAAATAATGCAATAAATCGCGAAATATTTATATCTCTTTCCACGGATCAGGCGCATCATAAAGCAGATAGAAAGATAACCGACAATCGCTGCAATCACGGTTGCGATCACACAAGATACCACCATATCATTTGAAAAAGAAATATTTTTGAAATCCTTTAGTTCTAAAACAACCGCACCAAGTACAGCAGGAATTGACATGATAAAAGAATATTTGACTGCAAATTTTTTTTCAAAACCACTGAGCAGACACGCTGTAATCGTACTTCCTGAACGGGAAATACCGGGCATGGTTGCAAATCCCTGTACAATACCGATCAGTGCCGCACTCTTATATGTAACATCCTTCGGGCGCTTTTTCCCCAGGTCCACTGCATCTGCAATGAACAAAAACAGCGCAGTGACAAAAAGGCAGACTCCCGGCACAAGGATCAACCCGTTTGCTGTCTCAATAATATCAGACAAGAGTATACCGATGATTCCGGTAGGGATTGTGGAAACGATCACAAGCACTACCATTTTCCGGTAAGAGCTTCTTACCAATCCCTTATACTGCTTCTGTCCTCCAAACGCATTGGACAGAGCAGCCATAAGATTATAGAATAGATCCCCGATCAGTTTAAAGCCCTCGATAATTAATTTTTTAATATCCTTCCAAAATGCAATAAATATAGCAAGCAGCGTTCCCAAATGCAGCATGACATCAAAGAACACACCACCACTTTCCAGGTTTACTCCCAAAACCTCTTTTGCAATCACTAAATGTCCGGAACTGCTGATCGGCAAAAACTCCGCTGCTCCCTGTATAATCCCTAAGATAATCGCTTTCCAGATTGGCATAACTGTTATCCTTTCCAACTTCCTGTTTTTTCATTTTATTAAAATCCACTCTTCATTATAACTTTTCTTCGCCGGAAATGCAACTTTTCCGCTCGACTTTCTCTATTACTCCAAACACATTTATGCTTGCACAATCGGAAATCAGCATTTTTCTATTTTTTGTTGATTATTATGATAATTCCTGCTATTATTTTATGTTTCTTATGGGTATTGTCTTTGCAAAATTTCAAATTTTTTCTGGGAAAACATAGTACAAATATATGGTTAACACATACATTTTATTGTTACTATTTTTATCAGACCGCAAAGCTTGTTTATATTTCAAAAAATCCATGGATTTCATCTGTAACATTACTTGCCATGAGCTTAATAACAAGTATTTTGGTAGAACAATTCTGGAAAATGGTCGGAAAGGGATATACAAAATTCACATCACATCACCGATCATCTGCCGAAGCTTAGCCAGTGCTTCCCCGATTCCTCCGACCTCATCAAAAAGTCCTGCCTCTACTGCCTGCTTTCCTACCAGAATCGTCCCAAGATCCCTGCTTAAAATCCCCGGTGCAACCATCATCTTTCCAAGCGTTTCTTCGGAAACCCTGCTGTGTTCTGAGATAAATCCCGTGATCCGCTCCTGTATGACCTGAAAATACTCATAGGTCTGCGGAGCACCAAGCACAGTTCCGCTTAGTCTGACCGGATGGATGATCACCGTCGCACTCGGCGCAACAATCGTATAATCCGCCGCTACAGAAAGGGGAACTCCGATCGAATGACTGTCCCCGATCACCAGAGCTACCTTTGGTTTATGAATTGATGCAATAAATTCCGACAATGCCAGTCCACAGGATACATCACCGCCCACCGTATTCACAATAAACAGCACACCCTCTACCTGTTCCTCGACCTCAATATTTGCAAGCACGGGAAGCAAATGCTCATACTTAGTCGTTTTCATGCGCTCCCCGCTGTTTTCATGACCTTCTACCTCACCAATAATCGATAACAGCCATATTTCCTTTTCCTCTTCACTCCCGGGCAAAACCGTAATCCCATATTCCCGAATCATCGCAGCATCTAACATCTCTAATCTCCCTTCAATTCCGAACCCAGTGTAAATGTTTCTAAATAACACCACTTTATTTAAAAACATTTACACTAGCCATTTTACACAATAAAAGCTGTATGAAAAAACTCCATACAGCTTTATTATAGGCATTCCAAATGCTCTCTATTCAATTTTGTCAGATTTCGGAATATCGGATTCACCTCTGGCGTTTACAAATACCACATGTAACCTTTTTTGCAATCGTGCTGCCGCAAAACCGATCACCATACCGCTGATGCTCCCCGCCACCAGAAGAAACGGAAGATAATACAACAAAAGCGAAGTATTTAAAAGCAGAACTGCCATCAAAATCTGTCCGATATTATGGGCAACTCCACCCACAAGACTTACCCCATACACGGAAAATTTATCAATCCTTTTAAGTGGCAGCATACAAAAGAAACTTAAAATTCCACCTGCAAAGCTGTAAAGTAATGTCGAAAAGCTGCCAAAGGTCAGTCCCATTAAAAGAATCCTTGCCATTGCAACCCCAAATGTCTGAGGAGCTGTAAGCTCATAGATACAGAGCACCACAACAATATTCGACAGACCTAATTTGATTCCGGGAATTCCAAGTGAGATCGGCAAAAGGCTCTCTACATAGCTTAATACGAAAGCAACTGCAACCAACAGCCCGATCAAAGTAATCTTCTTTGTTTTCATGCCCTATCTACCTTTGTATCCGTCCTTTTTCCGATCATAACATAATTATTGCACATATAATCAGAAATATAGAACAACAGACATCTCTCGTCATCCGTCCGATAAAATACCACTCTCATTTTCATTGCCGGATAGATCATCGTCTGGGAATCAATGACCTGTGCCTCTCCATAGATCTCAGACAAAGTTGCCAGAGTTTCCTTTACCTTTTCCTGCTCCAGCAGAAAGACACCCATATTGACAAAGCCCTTAAAGAAATAGTAATAAATACTATGTACGTTGGAATCCTTGCTTCCCTGTCCGAACAAAAGACTTTTGGTCTCCTTTTCATAAGCAAGGATCATTGGCTTATCCTCTAAAAATGCAGCATTATTAAAGGTCTCACCCCAGTCATAATGCATAAATCCGGAACGATAAGAAAAGTCCACTTTCTTTGCCTTTTTGCTCGAAATCGGATATTCCACGGACAAATATTCCTCGTATCTGTCATAGAAGTCACGAAAGATTTCAACTGCACGGTTCGCATTCGGATCTTTCCTCTCCACACGACGCATATTTTCATCAATCGGCGGAATCCAGCCCGGCGGACTCATATGCTCAATGAACACATCGGCAATCTTCGTATCAAACTCCGTTCCACGTCCGCGGTAAATGATGTTGATCGCCTTTTCGATCTCCCACTCTTCCTTGTACTGTCGTTTGCTGGTCAGGGCATCAAATACATCGGCAATCTTCAATATCTTTGCAAAATCCGAAAGCTCATCACCCTTTAAGCCGTCCGGATATCCCTTTCCATCCATACGCTCATGGTGATGTCTTACTCCGTCAATGATTCTCTCACTGATACCAACCTCAGAAAGCATCTCTGCTCCCCGGATCGTATGATATTTCATCTGCTCAAAGTCATTTTGTGTATATACGCTCGGCTTATTGAGGACATAATCCGATACACCGATTTTTCCGACATCATGTAAGAGTGCCGCAAACTCCAGATCGATCTGATCCTTCTTGCTAAGCTGCATCCAGATACCAATATCCTTTGCAATATTTGCCACACGCTGGGAATGACCTGCCGTAACCGGATCCTTTGCATCAATGACAGAAATCATCAACGCTAACATCGACAGATACATTCTCTGATGCTCTCCACGTTCATGCTGCGCCTTAAAATAAATATACATGGAAAACAGCATCATGGAAATATAGGAAGCATTCTGCACCTTCAGCTTCTTTTTTAAACCGATAACGGTATAGGTTGTAATTTCTGATTCCACATCAAACACAGGAAGCGGAACAAAAGCAATGTACCTTACACCCTGAAACAGATTCGAACGCGTCTGGATTACGGAAGATGTAAGACCGCCTGTCACATTTGCGTCCCAGAATTCCTGATCGACAAAGCGGCGGTTTCTATGATTTTCCTCCGATAATTCCTTTAACAGATACGATGTGTCATCCATAACAGGCAAGAGCAAAGATGCAGAAATATCATTCTCGATCTCCACCCTGTTTTTCATCAAATACTCTGCATAGGAAATCGAATGCTCAATATTGACAATCGTATTGGTAAAGCGGATTACAGCATCGATCGGCAGATTTTTTACATTGATCCTGCCTAAGACCATCTTCACGAGCAAAAGCAGTACCAGGCTTCCGAAAATACAGATTTGGAACAATACCACCGGTATATAGTAAATATCATACCGGAACAAAAACATATTCAAAAGCTGCATCCCGCCCATGACAACCAAAGTAAGTAAAATACTCAGCCACAATGGACAAGATATGACAATCAACCCGACCAGTAAAATTCCCAAAGAAACCAGAATCATCACACCGGTCTTTGTCATAATCGGCACGGTCACGGCATTTTCAATCGTTCCGTATACATCAAGATAATAGTCAGCCAGCGTTTTTTGAGATTTTGATGCCTTATCATACTCTGAGACCGGCTTATCATCCTGGATCAGAACCACAGAATTTTTGAACATACTGACCAGATTCAGTTGGGCATGTATCAGATCATAAATCTCATCAATCGAATAATACTGCACCTCGTAACTTGAAGTTTTCCTAAGCTTCACCGTACCGTCTTCCAAGGCATGCAGAACTTTCTTTTCGCCGGATGGCTCTAAAATCTGATATTCATGCTTTTTTTCATCATAGGAAACCTTATTTCCCCCCAGACACATCATATAGTATGACGCAAAATTCCGGTCATATTTTCCCTCACCCATCACGCAAAACCGATTAAAGCCCCCTGTAGAAGAATCAATATATTTGATCTGTCCACATTTGTCATCTACATGATAATAACTGATATTCTTCATACTGTAATGCCAAAACACATTTCCCGAATCCCGGAAAGCCGGCATACACTCTCTTTCGTTGACCGGCTGATCCAAAAGTTCCGTTCCGAGAATAAACACCCCGCTTGCCGAACGGAACGCCGAACCTGCCAAAAATTTCAATTCCTCTAACCGCTGCTGCTCTAACTTACTTTTCTCCTTCTGGCTCAGCGCATCGTCATCTGTCGGTATGGTGATGATATAAACCTGCCGTTTTGTCGTCAGCTTCTGCTTTCCTGTCTCATAGGAATCATACAAGGCATTCTCATATGATAATCCCGGTCCCTGCAGTAAAAACACGATGACATTACCAAAACATAAACAAACAAGAATTGCGATAATCAGTCGAAAATCAACCTTCCATTTCTTCATAAGTTTGCTTACACTCCTTTAACAAAATTACCTCCCGGAAGTGTTCATAAGAACACTGTTTTACATTCGGCAGTTCCCGCTGCCTGCAGTAATTTTTCTCACCTTAAGCCCCATAAATATCTTCACAAATTTACTTTACATCCTTAATGCTAAAGCTCATTCTGCCCATCTTATCTTTTCCGAGGCAGACTACCTTCACATGATCTCCCAGAGTTAAGACATCCTCAACATGGTTGATTCTCTCCTTTGCAATCTTAGAGATGTGTACCATGCCCTCCTTGCCCGGTGCAAACTCAATGAAAGCCCCGAACTCTTTAATGCTGACAACCTCGCCCTCTAAGACCTGTCCGGAGTAGAAATCTGTCGTAATAATGTTAATCAGGCGAAGTGCCTCATTCATCATTTCTTTATCCTCACCACAGATAAATACATCTCCGTCATCCGTAATATCAATCTTCACGCCGGTACGCTCGATCAGCGTATTGATCGTCTTACCGCGCTGTCCAACCACATCGCCGATCTTCTGCGGATCAATCTTCGTCTGGATGATCTTCGGCGCATATTTTCCAACTTCTTTTCTCGGCTCGCTGATTGCCGGCTTCATACAGGTATCCATAATATACATTCTGGCTTCACGGCATCTTGCGATCGCACCCTCGACGATCGGTCTTGTCAGACCATGAATCTTAATATCCATCTGGATCGCAGTAATACCGTCCTCTGTTCCTGTCACCTTAAAGTCCATATCACCGAAGAAATCCTCTAATCCCTGGATATCCGTCAATAATACAAAATCATCATCGGTATCTCCGGTTACAAGACCACAGGAAATACCTGCCACCATCTTCTTGATCGGCACACCTGCAGCCATCAAAGACATACAGGAAGAACAGGTAGATGCCATGGAAGTAGAACCATTGGATTCAAAAGTTTCTGACACGCTACGGATTGCATATGGAAACTCTTCCTCAGAAGGAAGCACCGGTAAAAGTGCACGCTCCGCAAGTGCTCCGTGACCGATCTCACGGCGTCCCGGTCCGCGGCTCGGCTTTGTCTCACCTACGGAATAGGACGGGAAATTATAATGATGCATGTATCTTTTGCTTGTCTTATTTACATCCAGACCGTCAATGCGCTGGCACTCGGAAAGCGGTGCAAGCGTCGTGATATTACAGATCTGTGTCTGTCCACGGGTAAACATCGCAGAACCGTGTACTCTCGGAATCAGATCAACCTCTGCGGCAAGCGGACGGATCTGGTCGATTGCACGACCGTCCGGACGCTTATGATCCTTTAAGATCATCTTACGAACGGTCTTTTTCTGATACTGGTATACCGCTTCGTCCAAAATTTCTAACCATTCCTCATGATCAGCAAAGGCTTCCTCTAATTTTTCCGTTACCTGACGCACATTTTCCTCACGCGTCTGCTTATCATCAGAAAATACTGCCTCCTCCATCTTGGCCGGCGGCACGATTTCCTTGATTTTTTCAAACATCTCCTCCGGAATCGCACAGCTTGTATACTCATGCTTTGGCTTTCCGATTTCTGCAACCATCTGATCAATGAGCGCAATAATCTGCTGATTGACCTCATGACACTTATAGATTGCATCGATCATCTGTGCCTCCGGAATTTCATTGGCTCCTGCTTCGATCATGATCACCTTTTCCTTGGTAGATGCCACGGTCAGGCGAAGTTCTCCGTTGTCCCACTGCTCCTGGTTCGGGTTAATGATGAGATTGCCGTCTACCATGCCCATCTGCGTTGTTGCACACGGACCTGCAAACGGGATATCAGAAATACTGGTTGCCA
>CADBMH010000297.1 GCA_902795705.1 uncultured Lachnospiraceae bacterium
CCGTAAAAAGTGTTGGCGGCGGTCTTTGCGGGGCACTGGTTGCTTCCATGGGAAAGGCGATCCGTTTCGGTGTGGCAAGAGGTGTATTTTCGAATGAGGCAGGTATGGGCTCTGCGGCGATTACAGCGGCAGCAGCTTCGACAAATAATCCGGTGCGTCAGGGTTATATCAATATGACAGGTACTTTCTGGGATACGATCGTGGTCTGCACGATTACGGGACTCTGCATCGCAAGCTCCGGTGTGCTTGGATCAACGGAAACGGCGGCGACGGGAACATATGCTTTTAAGGATGATAAAGTATTAGAGATTTCTGCGACAGATCAGGATAAAAAGACGACTACAACAGATTATGAAATGGCATTTGAATATCAGGTGACGGATACAGAAGATATGTCACTTGCTTTAAAAGAGCAGGGCGGCGAAAAAAGTGAGCTGGTTCTGCATCCGGTATTAGAGGAAGGAACGGCGGTCAATATTGATGTCGCTCCTGAAAAGGCGGAGCAGGCATATTTGACAACGATAAAGGAGTGGAACGACGATTCCGGAAATAAATACATATTTGACAAGGATAATTCTTATCGGTATGAATCTCTTGTCGTCGGTTCTCCGCTTACGATCTTAGCATTCCAGTCTGTTTTAAGCAAGCCGGGTGGATATCTTGTCTGTATCGGAATCGCACTGTTTGCCTTTTCGACGATCTTAGGCTGGGAATATCATGGAGAGAAGGCTTTTGAATATCTTTTTGGTACACATAAGTATAATATGGTCTATCGTATTATCTTTTCACTGATTACCTATATAGGTGCTACGACAACCTTACAGATTGCATGGACATTTTCGGATATTGCGAATGCGCTGATGGCGATTCCGAATCTGATCTGTCTTTTGGTACTTAGTAAAGAAATTGCGGATGACCTGATGGAATTTCAGAGCGAGATAAAGGCAGAAAAAGAAAAACGAAAAGCAAAGAAAGCATAAAAAGAGGACAGAGTTATGTTTTTTGGAAAAACGCAGGAAAAGCAGGGATTAAATATTATTATTGTCGGCTGTGGAAAGGTGGGTTCCACTCTTGTGGAGCGTCTTTCTGCAGAGGGACATGATATTACGATCATTGATGAGGATGCAGACCGGATACAGGAATTAGCGGATTACTATGATGTTCTCGGTATCGTAGGAAACGGAGCCAGTCATAGTGTACAGGAGGATGCGGGAATCCGGGAGGCGGATCTTTTTATTGCGGTAACGGAATCGGACGAGCTGAATCTTTTGTGCTGTACGATTGCGAAACAGGATGGAGACTGCCAGACCATAGCAAGGGTACGCACGCCGGATTACATAAAGGATGCGGCTTATCTTCAGTCCAGTCTGGGACTTGCCATGATCATCAATCCGGAGTTGGAGGCTTCGAGAGAGGTTGCAAGACTTCTCTACCTTCCGGCGGCGTTGTCGATCAATACCTTTGCGCATGGAAGGATGGAGCTGATCCGTATTAAAATTGCGGAGGATAATCTGCTCTGCGGACAGACGATAGCGAAGCTGGGACAAAATACGGACTTTAAAATTTTGATCGCTGCGATTGAGCGAAAAGAGGATGTTTTTATTCCTTCCGGTAATTCCCAGATTGAAAACGGTGATGTCATTTCGTTTTTGGGAACCAGAGGAGAGGCGAAAAAATTTCTTTCCTATATCGGATTTGAGACGCATCAGGTCAAAAATACGATGATCATCGGCGGGGGGAAGGCATCTTTTTATCTGGCAAGCCAGCTTCTGCAGATGGGAATTGATGTAAAGATTGTGGAAAAGAGTAAAAAGCGCTGTGAGGAGCTTAGTATTCTGCTTCCGAAGGCAATGATCCTGCATGGAGACGGCACGGATCAGGAGCTTCTGACGGAGGAGGGTGTTGCTCATGTGGAGGCATTTGTGCCACTGACCGGAATTGATGAAGAAAACATTATGCTGACCTTGTATGCAATCTTAGTTTCCGACGCAAAGGTCATTACAAAGATCAACCGTATGGCTTTTAAAGATGTGATCACAAAATTAGACCTGGGAAGCGTTGTGTATCCAAGATACATTATTGCCGAGGAGATTATAGCATATGTACGGGCGAGAAAGGCGTCGATGTACAGCAATGTGGAAACCTTATATCGTATTCTGGGAGACCGGGCAGAGGCAATTGAGTTTCGTGTGAATGAAAAATCAGAGGTGACGGATATTCCGCTTATGGAGCTTCCGCTGAAGAAAAATCTTCTTGTTTGCTGTATTACCAGAAAGGGGATGCCGATCATTCCGACCGGAAGGGATTCGATTCAGGTGGGTGATCGGGTTATGATTGTGACAACACATACGGGATTTAATGATATACAGGACATATTGGTCTAGGAGGAAGCGAAGATGAACGGTGCCATGATTCGTTATATTTTAGGTTATGTGCTGAAGATCGAAGCGGTTTTAATGCTCGTTCCCTGTATCACTTCTCTTTGTTACAGGGAACATGAGGGGATTTTTTTTCTCGGAACGGGAGCAGCCGCTTTTTTATTAGGCGTTTTAATGACCTTAAAAAAACCTGAGAAGACCGTGTTTTATCTGAAGGATGGCTGTGTGGCTACTTCGCTTAGCTGGATTTTTTTGAGTGTATTTGGTGCACTTCCTTTTGTGCTTACCGGAGAAATCCCGAATGTGATCAATGCATTGTTTGAAACGGTTTCGGGATTTACGACGACGGGAGCCAGTATTTTAGCTAATGTAGAGGGACTGTCGCATACGGCATTGATTTGGAGAAGCTTTACGCACTGGATTGGCGGTATGGGAGTTTTGGTGTTTCTTTTAGCGATCATTCCTTTAAGCGGCGGCTCGAATATCAATCTGATGCGGGCGGAGAGCCCCGGTCCGTCTGTCGGTAAATTTTATCCGAAGGTAAAAAATACAGCGCGTATTTTATACATGATCTATATCGGCATGACAGCCGTTATGTTTTTGCTTCTGCTTGCCGGACATATGCCGGTGTTTGATGCAATCTGTACGAGTGTCGGGACAGCGGGAACCGGAGGATTCGGGATAAAAAATGAAAGTCTTGCGTCCTATTCCCCTTATATCCAGTGGGTGACGGCTGTTTTCATGGTTTTGTTTTCTGTCAATTTTAACGCGTATTATTATATTATTTATCGCCAGTTCAAAAAGGCATTTCAAATGGAGGAAGTAAAATACTATCTGTTGATCATTTTGGCGGCATCATTATTTATTATGGGTAATATTTTATGCACGATGGACATAAGGGGAGGAGTGTTTGATGCTCTGACACAGAGTGTGTTCCAGGTAACGTCGGTCATCAGCTCGACCGGATTTTCGAGTGTGGATTTTAACCTGTGGCCTGCTGCGAGTAAAACGGTACTTGTGCTTTTGATGTTTATCGGTGCCTGTGCGGGCAGTACGGGTGGTGGTATTAAAATTTCGCGTATTATCATTCTTTTGAAAACGATGATAAAAGAGCTTCAATCCTATCTTCATCCAAAGAGTATTGTCAAAATCAATATGGAAAAAAAGCCGGTGGAGCACGAGGTGATCCGTTCGACGAATGTGTATTTTATCACCTTTATGCTGCTTTTTGCGATTTCTGTTTTTTTAGTTTCTCTGGAGGGAAAGGATCTGGTGACAAACTTTACTGCAGTGATCGCAACGCTCAACAATATCGGTCCGGGGCTTTCGAAGGTAGGACCGGCGGGGAATTTTGACGGACTTGGCTCATTTTCCAAATGTGTCCTGATCTTTGATATGCTGGCAGGGCGTTTAGAATTGTTCCCTATCCTGCTTCTGTTCCATCCGGTACTTTGGAAAGAAACACTGTTGGCGAAGCGTACTGCATGGAGGAGAAAAGGCAGGGGATAAAATCATTTTACTGCTTTCGAAAAACGAAAGATGCTCCGGGAAAAAGACATCTTTATCCGGGCAAATCATGAATATGGAATACTGCGGGGATTTTCTGCATAGATTGTAAAAAAAGAATCATGGGAGAATCCCTTTGAAAGATTATATGGAGGAGCGGGCAGTAAAAGCCGCTCAGTATATCATTGAACATAACGCGACAGTCAGGCAGACTGCTGTGAAAATGGGAATCAGCAAAAGTACAGTGCATA
>CADBMH010000298.1 GCA_902795705.1 uncultured Lachnospiraceae bacterium
AACAAATACTAAACTCCATGCCCGAAAACATTTTCTGCTTCTTTTAAAATGTTTTATCATATAAATTCCTCCTAACATCAGGTGCCATATCATCAAGAAACTTATGCGCGCATATTATCAGACAAATATAAAAGAATCTTCTTTTAACTTCTTTATATCTGTCTCTAAAGAACGAAAAAAGGTCAGCCGGCAAATACCGGTTGACCTCATTGTCTGTTCCTTATGTAGGACATACTAACATAGCATCTCTTATTTTGTCAACAATTTTTTCAAAAAATTATAGTCTCTATATTTCTATCTTACCATTTCCCGCCACAAAAGCACACCATTCTCCCATCACATTCTTTTCTATAATTGTAAAATGATTTTCTAAAAGTGCCTGCTCCACCTCATCCGCCCGCTCTGCTAAGATTCCGGAGGAGATAAAACAGCCACCTTCTGCAATGAAAGGCCTGATCTGTCCGGCAAGCGGTATGATCACATCCGCAAGAATATTTGCTACGACAATATGAAACCGCTCCTCCTGAAACCTCTTGCCTCCCGCATTCGCACCTTCTGAATGTTCCGAATGAAAAAGGTTCTTTTTCACCGAATCGGCATCCTCCAGAATATTCGCCTGAAAAGCACGAAGCCTGTCCTCTGAAATTCCGTTTCGCTCCGCATTTTCTATCGTTGCGGCTACCGCCAGAGGATCGATGTCAAGTCCCACAGCGGATTTCGCCCCCAAAAGCAACGAAGCAATCGTTAAAATCCCGCTCCCGCAGCCCGCATCTAATATAGTCGTGTCCTCTTTTATGTATTTTCTGAGCGATAACAGACAGAGCTTCGTTGTCTCATGAGTCCCGCTGCCAAAAGCAGAACCCGGATCGATTTCAATGATGATCGTATCCTCTTTTACATCCACGGGCACTTCTTCCCAGCTTGGCTTGATAAGGATATCCTCCGCTGCGTAAAAGGGTTTAAAATTCTCCTTCCATTTATCCTTCCACATGGAATCATCCTGTATCTCATAGCGGATTTCAGGCATCTGCACCGGAAAAAATTCCTGCCGTTCTCTGATCAAAGCCTGTATCTTTTTTATCAATTCCTCCGGCGGCAGCTTCGGGCCGGAAAAACTCTCACCCTCCTCCTCATCGCGGATCGAAGAACCGGTACTGAAAAATCCCTCTTCTTCGTTTTCCTCCGCTTCGGTATAAAAGGTCAGTATAGAAGAACCGTCATCCTCTCCCAGATCTGCCGGTATATCCGTAAACATTGCCTTCTCTTCTTTTTCGGTCAAAGGCACATGATCGGTAATCTCATAACCCAAAATCCCGCACTCCGCTAAAATCTCCCCGATAAGCGGTGCCTCCGCTGTTGTCGTAAAAAGCTCGTATTTCACCCATTTCATTTGTATCCTCCAATCGATAAAAAGGCGCCACACTCGGTGACGCCCCAAATTTCCTGCTTATACTTGCTTAAGCTTTCTTTCTCTTGTTTCCGGTCTTCGTATACTTCTTGATCGTAAACCACAAAGTACCTGTGATACATACGGAAGAGTATGCACCGATCACAATACCGGCAAGAAGCGGAATCGCAAAGTCTCTTACGGATTCTACACCAAGAATTGCCAGCATGATAACCATGATCGCCGTTGTCACGGAGGTATTGATACTACGCGTCAAAGTCTGCGTAATACTCTCATTTACCAGAGTCGTAAGCTGTTCCTCACTGCTCTTATTGCCCATGTTCTCACGGATACGGTCGAAAATGACGATCGTTGCATTAATCGTATAACCGGCAATCGTAAGCATACATGCGATAAAGGTATTTCCGACAGAAATCTTTGTAATCGCATAGATCAAAAGCACAAAGATCAGGTCGTGGAGAATCGCTAAAATCGCACTTCCCGCAAATACAATATCCTTGAACCGGAACCAGATATAAAGAAGCATACAGATTGCCGCAATGATTACGGCTGTCACCGCATCCGAACGCATCTCATCAGAAACGGAAGCACTGATATTCTGATTCTGAATATTCTTTTCCTCTACCTTATACTTATCTTCCAAAGTTTTTGTCAGCTCATTACGCTGATCCTCGGAAAGCTCTACCGTCTTGACGGACAATGCATTGGAACCTGCTACCTCGGAGATGACAACATCATTGGATTTACTCTCATCCATGAAGATTTTTTCAATATCCTTCTTTAAGGTATCATCAATCTTCTGATCGTCGTTAAAGGTAATATCAAAGGTTGTACCACCGGAAAAATCCAAACCGTAATTTAAGATATTTCCACCGGTACGCCCGTTTACATTCACGATCAGCATCACGATGCAGGCTATGACAAGCACACCGGAAATCCCGAAGAACTTCGCTTTATTTTCAACAAATTTAATTGTCTTACGCGGCTTCTCTACACCAAAATACTTCGCATCGTCCACACCTAAGACATACATTGCCTTCAAGATAAATCTCGTTACGAACAGTGCCGTAAACATCGATAAGATAATACCGATTGCCAGAGTCGTGGCAAATCCCTTGATCGTACCCGAACCCTTGATATACAGCACGAATGCGGCAATCAGTGTCGTCACATTACCATCGACAATGGCAGATAACGCTTTATCAAAACCAAGCTTGATACTCGACTGTACGGTCTTGCCCTTTGCAAGCTCCTCCTTGATACGCGTGAAGATAATAACATTCGCATCGACCGCCATACCGATATTCAATATGATACCTGCGATACCCGGTAAGGTCAGTGTAATATCTAAAACATTCAAAACGATCAACATTAAGAACAGATATAATACAAGTGCAAGAGAAGAAGCCACACCCGGAAGTCTGTAGAACACGATCATAAACAGTACGACCAGACCGAATCCAATTGCGCCGGCAAGCAAGCTTGTCTGGATCGCATCTAAACCAAGCTGTGCACCTACGACCTGGGACTGTACCTCCTTTAACTCGATCGGCAGCGCACCGATACGGATCATGGAAGCAAGCTCGTCCGCCTCTTCATAAGTCTTAAAGCTTCCTGAAATCTGTGCATTTCCCTCGGTAATGTGTGACTGTACTGCAGGTGCAGAAAGCACTTCACCGTCATAAATAATATAAATCTTTTTCTTCTCCGGTGCGGCTTCCTCTGTCGCATCGGCAAATTTCTTTGTTCCCTTTGACTTAAATTTCAAATTTACGACATATTGTTTATTTTTCGAAATCTCGTCCTGTGCCGTACCAGCCTCTGCCGTTTTCACATCCTTGCCGGTGCAGACGGTTTTCGTATACTTCGGAATCTGCTTGTCCCCTTCTGTTTCAAAGGTAATATCATCCTCGGCAACGAAATCCAAAGAACCTTCCTTACCTAAAGATTTCAAAACCTCCTCTGCATTGGATACACCCGGAATATCGATCGTAATACGACCGCCCTCTCCGGTTACTACAGAAGACTCGGTACTGTATACCTCTGCACGCTTCTGCATCATGTTTCTGGTATCCTCAAGCTCTGTCGCAGACGGTGTATCACCTACTGCCTCGTATGTGATACTCACACCACCCGCCAGATCAAGACCAAGCTTGATGTTCTGCGCACTTCCTTTGTGATGCTTCGTAAATCCCACTAAAGTGGTAAAACCGCACAAGGCAATCACCACGATCACTAAAAGCATTTGCAGGATTCCTTTTTTCTTGTCCTTCATGTCAACATTTCTCCTTTAAATCACTTCGTTATTTGCAATCTCTCTCATTAGAAAAAATCGCACCAATTTGTATTATAACATAGCCTGCATCAAAAACGCAACATATTTTTCTCCGGTTCCCGGTTCCCAATTAGTTACAGTTTACACGAATGTGTGAACCATAACACTATTCATACCTTACCAGACTACTTTCCGTTAAAATATACTTTTCCATTTTCTAAAGTAATTCCCTTATAATAAAAGAGTTCATCTACTGTCACTAATTGGAAACCCTTCTTGATCAAATAAGGCACCAGCTTTTTGACTGCTTTTGCCGTGGACGGATACAGATCATGCATCAGAACGATATTTCCATCCGTAATCGAACGACATCGTTTCAATACTTTTTTTGCATCCCTGCTCTTCCAGTCCTCCGTATCCACATCCCAGCAGATCATCGGTACACCTACATGCTTTCGTACCCTGGCATCTACATTTCCGCCGGGCGGACGCAGCGCTGTAGTCGGACAGCCGATATATTTCGCAACCATCTTATTCGTTTTGTCCACCTGCTCCTTAATCTGCTTGACACTAAGACCGGTCAGATACTTATGCTCATATGTATGGCTCGCGACCTGACAGCCCAATGCAAATTCCTGCTTCAAGGCATCAGAGGATTTCGGAACCCGGTTTCCCACAACAAAAAATGTTGCCTTCGCATTGTATTTCTTTAATGTTTTTAAAATGCTTGTCGTCACAGGCGTAAACGGCCCGTCATCAAAGGTGAGTGCCACCATTTTTTTCTTTTTATCTAAATTTTTACGAATCCAGCGATCCTTCCCTGAAACGATCTTTGCGGTCGGAGTCGCTGTCGGCGAAGGGATACTCGTCACTTCAGGCACCATACTTGCTGCTGACTGTTCAATCGGCTTTTCCACCTTTTTTCCTGTAGTCATCGCTGTATTTAGGGAAGCTACCTTCGCTACCAGGACCACCATAATCACCAGCATAGCGATAGCAGCGTTCAACAAAATCAATTTAGTCCGAAGTTCTTTTTTTCTTCGTTTCAGTGAAGCTCTTGCACGGTCCCTTAAGCTGTCACTTTCTACTGCTTCATGACCATTTTCCTTTCCCATAGTCTTTTCCTCCATCATATCTACTAAGAGTAATTATAACACATTCCCCTTGTAAGTTGTTACTAAAGTGTGGCAAAAATAAATAATTTTCTTGTAACTATTTGCCACCTTTTCCTCCCGGAGACAACATGCCTCCGAGCATTCCGGAAACCGCACAGATCATAAGTCCGGCAAAGAGCCTGGTATTGCCCTTTAAGACAGTACCTGCAAAGAGAACACCGGCCAGCAAAAGAATCCCCCAAAAAAGAGCCCCCACTAAAAGCCCCCAGAAAAACTTTTGTTTTCCCATTCTTTTTCCGGCTAAAAAGCCTCCGATCACATTTACAAGTATGTAGATCAGGATAATCCCGCCACTTAAAATTTTTTCTCCTCCATCAAATTTCCATATGATGACAGATAATAGTCCCAAAAGAGCAAACGATACTAAAAACATCCCTCCGAGCAGCAGCAGATAAAATACAACCGTCTGATATAATGATCTTTTTTTCATAATGCCTTTTATTCCTCCATGCATAACCTTTTTCTATTTCCTATAGTAAGATATGACGAAACAAAAAAAATATGCTATACTATAGGAAACGAATCAGGTAATTGTCACTATATCAACACTACACCAGGAGGGTTTTATGAAAACAATCGATCTGCACACCCATTCCAATTACTCCGACGGCACCTGCTCGCCCGAAGAACTTATCATACTCGCAGAAGATAAAGGCTTATCCGCTCTCGCTCTGACTGACCATGACACTGCTGCCGGAGTAAGTCCGGCACTTGAAGCAATGAAAAAATTAAATTCTGATTTAGAATTTATCCCCGGCACCGAGCTTTCTGTCGATTACAATGGGAAAGAAATTCATATGGTCGGACTTTATATCGACTGGAAAGATGAGGAATTTATCCAAAAAACATCCCACTATGTAAAACTCAGAAAAGAAAGGAACATCCGGATGATCCGAAATTTTAACGATGCAGGAATACCGATCACCTTAGAAATGCTGCAGGAGGGCAACCCGGATACCGTGATTACAAGAGCACATTTTGCAAGGGCTATTATAAAATTAGGTGTCGTGAAGGATACAAAGGAAGCATTTGCAAATTATTTGGGCAAGGACTCTCCTCTTTACGTTGCAAGGCAATATATGGACGCATTTGATGCCATTACTTTAATCAAAAAAACCGGCGGCATTCCGATCTTAGCTCATCCCCTGCATTATAAATTTGAAGAAAAAAAGCTTCATACCATGATCCGGGATTTAAAAGACGGCGGACTGGTCGGTATCGAAGTCCGCTATTCGAACCACACCGAACAGGATACGCATTTTGTCGGTCAGCTGGCAATGAAATACGACCTTTTACCAAGCGGCGGTTCTGATTTCCACGGAAGCAATAAGCCTTTGATTTTCCTCGGAACCGGACGCGGCACTCTATCCGTACCTTATGAATATTTAGAAAATTTAAAGAAATATAAAGAATCAAAATCAGACAGATAAGATGAACCCGTATCCATACGAAGCGTTTTTTGCTTTATAGGGAGCGAAGTTTCCTATAAAGCAAAAACCTCCCCGGACTTTCCGGGGAGTCTTCTTTTAATCTTCCTCTTCTTTTTCAATTTCTACGATATTTTCCTTTTTCATTGGAATCCTGCAATTTTTATTGCTTCCAAATTCCACGATCACAACCTCGTCCATGATATCAATGACCACTCCGTAAAACCCGCTGGTCGTTAATATGCTGTCTCCAACCTCTAATGAATTTAAGATTGTCTCATGCTCCTTCTGTTTGTTTCGCTGCGGCCGGATCGCAAAAAACCAAAAAACACCAAAAATCAAAACATACACGGCAATCATGCCGATGATTCCCCCTGAGTTCCCACCACCGCTTAATAAGACTGTAGTTGTGTTCATACTACTCTGTTCCTCCTTGTAACTGTTCTAATTTTCTTTTTTTATAAACCTGATAACATCCTTTCTCAATTGCCGTGCGTATCTCCTCCATCATGGAATTATAAAAATACAGATTATGTGTCACCATCATCCGAAGCCCTAACATTTCCTTTGCCTTCAAAAGATGTCTGATATATGCTCTGCTGTACCTTCGACACACAGGACAATCGCAGGTATCATCAAGTGGTTTATCGTCTAATTCATATTTTGCATTTAAAAGATTCATCTTCCCGTGATTCGTATATGCATGTCCATGTCTTCCGTTTCTTGTCGGATATACACAGTCAAAAAAATCAATTCCCCGGTCCACTGCCTCTAATATATTTGCCGGGGTTCCCACACCCATTAAGTAAGTCGGCTTGTCTGCCGGAAGATACGGAACCGTTTCTTCAATAATATGATACATCTCCTCATGGGACTCTCCTACAGCAAGACCGCCCAGTGCATAGCCATCTAAATCCATTTCAGCGATTTTTTTTGCATGCCCGATCCGAATATCTTCGAATGTTCCTCCCTGATTGATTCCAAACAGAAGCTGAGCCTTATTGATCGTATCATCAATTCCGTTCAGGCGCTCCATCTCTTTTTTACAGCGGACAAGCCACCTCGTCGTCCTGTCAACGGAGTCCTGCATATATTTTCTGGTAGCCGGATGTGGCGGACATTCATCAAATGCCATCGCGATCGTCGAGCCGATATGCGATTGAATCTGCATGCTCTCCTCCGGTCCCATAAATATCTTTCTTCCATCTACATGCGAATGAAAAAAAACTCCTTCTTCCTTAATTTTCCTGAGCTTTGCCAGGGAAAAAACCTGAAAGCCTCCCGAATCCGTAAGCACCGGCTTATCCCATGACATAAATTTATGAATACCACCTAGACTTTTCACAATTTCATCTCCAGGACGCACATGCAGATGGTAGGTATTGCATAACACCACCTGTGTCTTTAACTCTAATAGATCCTCTGTCGAAACCGCTCCCTTCATCGCGCCCACAGTACCGACATTCATAAATACCGGCGTCTGGATCGTTCCGTGTACGGTAGATAACTCCCCCCGCTTTGCATTTCCGTCTTTTGCTAATATCTTATACATAGCAACCTCTGTTTTCAAGTGTTGATTCTATTCCATGTAACACTTGTATTTAATTCATATGATCGATCAGAATTTTGACCACAATAAGAAGCAGAATCACAGGCAAAAGAATATAAAGGATCTGTACTGCAGCCTTAAGCAAAAACAAAATCAGGCATACGATTAAAATCCCTATGACAACAGCACCTACTCTTCCGAAGAAATTTTTTCTCTTCTCTTCCCTATGCTCTTCTTCATAAGCACTGGAATGTTCTTTACTGTATTCACTCCGTGCCTGATCCATATAGTAATCTGCCATCGGACCTTTCGAAGCCTTATATGCCTCAATCACTGTTCGTGCCAAAAGTCTGGGATCTCCTAACTCCTCTAAAACCTCTTTTTCCGACAATTCTGATTCATGAAAATAATCTTGATAATAGGAAATATTCTTTTCTACCTCTTCCTTCGGGACATATCCCTCCAGGGACTCCCTTAGAATTGCAAAAAACTCTTTTTTATCCATAGATTTCTCCATATAAAACAGCGTTTTTTATAAAAATGAAACAACCTTGCAGCCCTGAGACTGCAAAGCTGTCCATGAAATTCTTATGTAAACCCGTTACGCCTTTCCTACAGAGCCGAAAAGCTCCATCTTCTCTTTTACGGTAGCCTTGATTGCTTCTGCACCCGGTGCCAAAAGCTTACGCGGATCAAAGCCCTTGCCCTGCTGATCCTTGCCTTCTTCAATATATTTTCTGGTTGCTTCCTGGAATGCTAACTGGCACTCGGTATTTACATTGATCTTTGCTACTCCAAGTGAGATTGCTTTCTTGATCATATCCTCAGGAATTCCTGTACCTCCATGAAGCACCAAAGGCATATCTCCTGTCTTTGCCTTGATTGCCTCTAAGGTCTCAAAGCTTAAGCCTGCCCAGTTGTCCGGATATTTTCCGTGAATGTTTCCGATTCCTGCGGCAAGCATCGTCACACCGAGATCTGCAACTGCCTTACACTCATCCGGATCTGCGCACTCACCGGCACCGACAACACCGTCTTCCTCGCCGCCGATGGAACCTACCTCTGCCTCTAAGGAAAGTCCCAGTACGCCACAGGCATTGACAAGCTCTGTCGTCTTTGCAATATTCTCTTCAATCGGCAGATGAGAACCATCGAACATAATAGAAGAAAATCCTGCGTTGATACATGCCTTTGCGCCTTCATAAGAACCATGATCCAAATGAAGTGCTACCGGAACGGTAATATTAAGCTCTTCAAGCATTCCGTTTACCATACCTACAACCGTCTTGTATCCACACATATACTTTCCTGCACCCTCAGATACTCCTAAGATCACCGGAGAATTCAACTCCTGTGCTGTCTGTAAAATAGACTTTGTCCATTCTAAGTTGTTGATATTAAACTGACCGACTGCATACTTCCCATCTCTTGCTTTCTCAAGCATTTCCTTTGCTGAAACTAACATACCACATAACCTCCATCTTTTACTTTTTTCACATTTGATACGAACCACCTAAAGCCTGCGAAGCAGCATCACCCCGTAAACAATATGTTTTATCGTTCATGCGTTTTTTTCCTTAGTAACTTATTATATACTATTTTCTGAAAAAAGGAAACATAAAATACAAAGAAAAAAAGTGAAAATCAAATTTTCAAATGATTTCCACTCTTTTCTGCCAAAAGTTTCCTCCGGCTATATATAAAGAAAAAAAGGATTAACATAAAATTATGCTTTAAAATCTTTGATCGTCTGAAGAGCCGGAAGTGCATTCCCCTCATAGTCAAAAAGCACCTGATTTGCCCATTCATTTCCTCCCGGTCCTTCCTCTCCGGTATAGGCAAGTGCCGCATCCGTCGCCCATCCGCAGCCAGGCACCGGAATCCAGCCCGGCTCCCAGTAGTAAAAGCCCATGCCGCCCGGAACCTTTGCAACCCGGCTCATAATATCCTGCATAAAATCCGCCTGTCCCTGTTTCGTCATCGGATACGGCAGATTTTCCGTAAGCTCCGGTCTCGTTGCCATTCCCTTTCTTTCCGAATCCTCTAATTTCTCATACTCCTTATAATCCTCCATCGTAAATCCCATGGACACTTCGGCAATACAGATTTTTTTGCCATAGCGCGCTGCCATATCATGCATATTAAATTCCAGCTCATCCATCGTCCCGTGCCAGAACGGATAATAGGACATTCCGATGATATCAAAATCCTCGCCGCGCTTTGTATACTCGTCAAACCACTCTCTGTACATGGAATTGAAACCGCCGTTATCCAGGTGGATCATGATCTGCGCCTCTTTATGAACCTCCTTCACTGCCCGGATTCCGGCACTGATATACCTTGCAATATTTTCAAACTCCGGCTTCTTTCCAGTCGGCCAAAGAAGTCCGTTTGTCACCTCATTCCCGACCTGTACAAGCTCCGGCAGAAGATTTTCCCTTTTTAGCCGCTCCATCACCTCAAGCGTATATTCATAAACCGCTTTTTCCAGTTCATCAGGCGAATACCCTTTCCACGCCTTCGGCACCGTCTGCTTTCCCGGATCTGCCCAGAAATCACTGTAATGCAGATCTAAAAGAATGCTCATATCGTGCTCTCTTGCCCGTTTCGATAAAAGAATCAGCTTTTCCAGATCATTCGTACCGGCACCGTATGGAGTTCCATCCTCTGCATAAGGATCATTCCACAGTCGTAGTCTTACTGAATTACAGCCATATTTCTTTAAAATATCCAAAAGCTCCCCTTCTTTTCCCTCATCGAAATAGCGGGCACCGCATGCCTCCTCTTCAAGTAAGGTCGATACATCCATTCCCTTTATAAACTCCATATTTTTCTCCTTTCCGCACAAAATTCAATAGATGATTGCGAAATCAAAGCGCCACAGTCACTTTTTCTGTATATTATGTGGCTGTGGCATATAAACTCATACAAACAAGGAATTTATCTTAATCAAAAGAAGTAATCCGTTCATGCATCCGTCTGTATTTCATCCGGACAATCTCATTTTTCTCCAGTACATCCTTTTCATCTCCTGTATACTGACAGCGGAGACAATAATATTCTTTTTTATCCTTATCGTAAAACATATCGATATCCAAATCCCTCATAAAGCAGAGCGGACAACGATAATTTAATTTGCCTTTTCCAGATTGAGCCATGTCGTGATTACCTCCTTATCTTTAATCTTTTTCTGATATCCGAGTGTAAACATCGGAGAAAATGCATATCCCTCTCTGATATATCCCTCTCCGTCTTCTGCATCTGTGGACAGTGAAACTCTGGTTTCGATCGCAGGAATCACCGCCGCCGCATTCGTCTTGCCGCCAAGAGCTTCCTCCCTGCATTTATACTCGTATGCAATACTCTTTTCCTCACTGCCGTTTGACACAGATAATGTAATGCCTGTCATATCCTCCGGATACTCTGTCGTTCCATAGCAGGCAACCATGTATTCATTTAATGTCACCTCTGCATCCGGATCGCTCATTTCCAAAATATTTCTTTCGATACGGATTGCGGAAGAGCCCTCCTCAAAGTATATCTTCGTCTGAAGTTTTACGGTCAGACCGTAAAATTCAATATCTACCGGATCTAAAACAAGGATTCTGGTATTCCCATCCTGTGCAAAAGAAGCATGGGTACGGCACAGACACAGATCGACCTCCTCACCGTTATAAGAAAGCTTTGCGGAACGCACCGTTCCTTCGCCCGCATAGTGTGTGAAATATCCTGCCCTGTACTTTTCCTGGATCAGAAACGGATAAGATGCATCCTGTACATGCTTCGTTCCGATTCCGACTTCCCATTTTAACTTTGCCGCATAAGGACGGAGATCAACGATCGCACCGCCCTGATCCATATTCACACAGGCTCTCATAAACGGATCGACATACCAGAAAAGCTGTTTATCCGAACCGTATAAAATATCCTTCCACAGAGCACATTCCGGCTCGGTATAGGTTTTATTCTCCCGGTAGAAATCAGCAAACTCTGCCATGGTCATATCAATGAGCTCACCTTTTTTCTTGAGCTCTCCATAGTACGCCATGCCGTCTTCATAGGACTTCTTAAGGAGCTCATATGGCTGCTCCCAGCGCCCCATCTTATTGAGCCAGCCAGGTCCCACAAACATCATATTATAAGAATAACCGTTGTTATATTTTGCCAGATGTCTGTACTGGTCGATCAGATTATAGAGATAAGGGTACTCCCATGTTTTTGTATCATAGATCATACCGCGGAGTACATTCTGCGGGTGTGTCCCAAAATTGGAACCGTTACCGTCATAGCACGCCAGAAGATCTCTCGATAAATGCGGAATTGCAACGATACCGCTGTCCTCTGCCTCATTGGCAGCAGGAGCATGTGTATTTTGCTTAGAAGGTATCCATGGATTCCATGGGCCTCCGTCAAATAAGGTATACCAGGAATTGTTACAGGTGTGATATGCCTTCGGTCCCTCCTCCCAGCAGGTAGCAATCGCGCATTTTACGGCAGGATATTTTTCCTTGATGTAATTCGTAAGCTCAGCATCCATATAGTAGGAGCCGGTAGACTCCGGATAAAAACCAAAGCGGTCATAAAATTTACCAAACACATCATCTACAATGTTTTTCTTGTCTTCCATCGAAAACATCCAGA
>CADBMH010000299.1 GCA_902795705.1 uncultured Lachnospiraceae bacterium
CAGAGGGAGAAGAGGTTGTTCGAGAGCAGAAACCATTTGATCTGCTGCTTTTAGATATTGATATGCCGGAGCTTGATGGGATTTCCGTGAAAAATGCGCTGCAGGATATGGGCAGTGAGACCATGATCCTGTTCATTACGAATCATGAGGAGCGGATGCGGGAGGCATTTGGAATGCATGTGTTCGGCTTTGTGGACAAGAAAAGAATGGACATGGAGTTGCCGAGGATGTTGGAAAGGGCGGCAGAGGCATTTTGTCCGTCCTGTCCGGTCGCGGGAGAGGATGGAACGGTTTATGACAGCAGGAGGATTCTCTATATCGAGGCAGAGGGGAAGAACTATGTCAGGCTGTTTTTAAAGGGAGGACAGTCTGCTTTGATCCGGGGGACTTTGAAGGAGCTGTGGCAGCGATTGGAGACGGTGGACTTTTATCCGGTACATAAAAGCTTTCTTGTGAATATGCGGGAGATTACGGAGCTAAAGGAGAAAAGCCTGCTTATCGGGGAGGCGGAGCTTCCGGTCAGTGCAAGGAAGAAAAGCGAGGTAAAGCGGGCGTATAAGGAGCTTTTAAGAAGGAGGATGAGGTACCTGTGACATTTCATTTTTGGATTTATTCCTGTATTATAGGAAATTTGGAATTTTTTTTACTTGGAAGTGTATTTTTTGGATTAGAACAGCGGAGCAGGGGAAGCCGGATTGTCGCACCGGTGCTCGCTGCGGCGGTGGGATGGCTCTGCTACCTGGTGGGAATGGTACAGGTGTATGCACACCTGCTTTGGATTTTCTTGTTTTTAGGAGTTGGTTACAGGCTTTCATGGCGAAGACTTATCCGATATACGGTTTTGATGTTTTTATTTAATTCACTGTTTGATGAAATTTTATGGAATATCTGTTTTCTGTTTCCGGTTCCGTCGGTCGCTGATTTAAGAAATGATATTTATGTTTTAGGAAGTGGAGTGGTTGGATTTGTTCTTTGGTGTGCTTTATGCTTTTTCATAAAAAAAAGAGGTTGGAAATTCTCTGAATTTTTTAAAGAGCTTTCAGGGAAGGAAACGATTCTATTTTGTAGCGGGATATTTATTATTCTTACCCAATTTGCATTAATACAGGGATTTGTATTGGATGAAATGAATGGTTCACTAAAGCGTGCAGCAGTCTTTTTTTGTATTTTGGAAGTTATCCTGATGATTGGTATCTTTTTCTATCTGGGCTTTCTTATCAAAAGGCGGGAGTATCTGGAAGAAATCCGGGAGATAGACAGAAACTATCTGCAGGCGCAGAGACAATATCTGGAACAGTCCATGCGAAGGCAGGAGGAGCTTAAGGGATTCCGGCATGATGTCAGGGAGCATTTTCAGGTGATGGAGCTTTTGGTGGAGAAGGAAAGGCTAGAGGAGTTAAAAAACTATCTGAAGCGGGTACAGGAGGGGAATATTTTACAGACGATGAACTATACGGGGAATGTGATTGCAGATGCCTTGTTTCATGATGTGTTTGGGGAGGTTTATGACAGGGAGGAGTGGAGCTTTTCTTTCTTGGGACGATTCCCGGAGGAGCTTCCTCTGGATGAGATGGAGCTTTGCATTCTTTTGTCCAATGCGTTCCGGAATGCGAGAGAGGCACTGGAAAAGTGTGAACAGAAAAGATTTTATATGGAAATCAGAGATAGTGAGACAGAGCTTGGTATCCAAATTGAAAACTCGGCAGCTTCCAGAGAAATCAATATAGAGCAGAGCAGCAAAACAGAGAAAGAGAAGCATGGATATGGAGTGAAAAATATGCGGAAGGTCGTAGAAAAGCATGACGGAGAAATCTCATGGGAAGGGGATGGTGAGCGGATGATTGTGCGGATTTATCTTCCGAAAAGATAAAAAATCGACGGTTATCACAAAAAATCAACGCTTATCACAAAGGGGATTGTCCTTTTTGTACTCCGCGTGTTACTGTATAGATGCAGCAGGAAACAGAATGGTTTGTTTGTTGAAAGAACGCTGAGTAAAATAACTATAAGTTTTTTTCATCGTATTAATTTAAAATTTTAAAGAAAAAATAGAACAGGGGAGTGGAATTTTATGAAAAAAATAATGTTAAGCTTATTTTTGTGCGGTATATTTCTTTTTAGTGGGTGTGGGAATATACAAAATCCGGCTGTTGTCCCTAAGGCAAAAAGCGAAGCAGATCATATTGGCACGGAGGAAAAGGAGGAGTTTATCCTTAGTGAAGATTTAAAGGCTGCCATTCTTCCGCTTGCCTTGGAGTTTGATTCCTTTGATACCGGAGAAGTGCATAAAAAGGAATGGAAAGAGTTTTTTATCAACGGATATCTGCTGAACTCCCGTAATTCTTATGATTATCTGGATCAGATTTCCGGTAAAAATGATGGTAGAGTTTCCGTTAAGGA
>CADBMH010000300.1 GCA_902795705.1 uncultured Lachnospiraceae bacterium
ATATAACCGGTTTTCAAAAGGTATTTTTGGCTGGGTGGGTTTTAAAACCTACTGGCTGCCCTATGAAAATGTGGAGAGGGTAGCGGGAGAAACAAAATGGAGCTTTTGGAAATTGTTTAAATATGCAATCGAAGGAATTGTTAATTTTTCCCAGACACCGCTTAATATTGCATCGCTTTTTGGAATGATAATGACAGCGCTTTCATTTCTGGTGCTATTGTTTATTGTAATCCGAAGATGTGTTTTTGGAGATCCGGTAGCCGGATGGGCATCTACAATCTGCATTATTATCTTTTTAGGTGGGATTCAGTTGTTTTCCATCGGCGTGATGGGACAGTATCTGGCGAAGACATATATGGAAACGAAAAAAAGACCGCATTATATTATAGCGGAAACAAACGGGAAGGATATAGAAAAAATCAGGTGAAACTTATGAGAAAGAGAATTTATGAGGTGATCGAGGTTGCAGGGGAAAATGATATTCTAAGCAGGATTTATGATATTTTTATGATTCTTGTGATTTTTGCCAGTCTGATTCCTCTGGCTTTTAAGGATCAGAGACCGCTTTTTGTTTTAATGGACCGGATTTCTGTTGGTATTTTTATTGTGGATTATATTCTTCGTTTGATAACGGCAGATTTTAAGCTGGGCAAGGGGAAAATCAGATCGTTTTTGCAGTATCCGCTTACTCCGATGGCTATTATCGATCTGATCTCAATTCTGCCATCCCTGACCGTGATGAATAATGGATTTAAGGTATCAAAGCTCATCCGTCTGGCAAGGGCTTTTCGTGTATTCAGAGTTTTGAAGGTAGTGCGCTATTCGAAAAATCTGCTGCTACTTTTGAAGGTTTTTCGGAAGTTAAAGGAAGCGTTAATGGTGGTATTCGGTCTGGTAGTGACCTATGTGCTGATTTCTGCGCTGATTGTGTTTAATGTGGAGCCGGCAACCTTTGATAGCTTTTTTTTTTTTTTGTACTGGGCGACAATTTCACTGACAACGGTAGGATATGGTGATATTTATCCGGTATCTACTGCAGGGCAGGTGATCACAATGCTTTCAGCAGTAATCGGAGTGGCGGTGATCGCTCTGCCATCAAGTATCATTACTGCAGGCTATCTGGAAGAGGTTGAAAAGGTTGATAAAAAGGATAAGAAGAAAAAGAATCGGAAAGAAAGAAGAGAGGAACCGGAGGTTCAGAACGGGCAGGCAAGGATGAATGAAAAAATTTTGGACAGCAAGGGTTAGTGATTGCATTACATATATTTTCGTGTTAAAATAGCGATATAGACAAATGATGCTATGCAGTGAAAAAGGATTTTGACTGCATAGTCGGTTACATTTAACTTTTCATGTAAGAAGAAAGGAGGCTTCTGATATGATAGGAAATATAATGGGAACCATGTTATCCGGTGCTGAGGTTCAGAGTGCCGTAAGTGCTGCCGGAGTCCGGACGAAGGAGCAGGCAGAGGAGATTGGGCTTAACAGCGGGCAGATCCGGTCTTTAGAGCGGAGTGGCCAGATTGAGTGTGCTACCTGTGCGGCAAGAAAATATCAGGATGGTTCGGATGAGATGGTTTCATTCAAAGCGGCAGCACATATTTCACCAACGGCTGCAGGAGCTGCAGTCCGTTCGCACGAGCAGGAGCATGTCAGCAACGCATATAAGGATGCTGCGATGAACAATGGAAAAGTGCTTCGTGCCAGTGTGGCGATTCATACATCCATTTGTCCGGAGTGCGGAAGAACCTATGTTTCCGGTGGAGAAACGACAACTAAGATTGCCTATAATCAGGACGGATATTCCCAGGGAGCAAAGATTGCAGATCAGGCAACGATTCCGGGAATGAATTTTGATGTGACTTTGGATGATAAGAAATAAATGAAAAAGAGATGGTTTATCATCTTACAGTGCGGGTTGGGTGTAGATGAAGCGGTAGCAGCTTCCTATATCCTGCCCGGTTTTTGTGTTTTGGTGAGATGTGAATAGTTTTTTTGGAGAAGGAGTGAGGCAGAACATGGATTTTATGGTTGGAACCGTGGATGCAAAAAGGCTTAGGCGGGATCTGCTGCAAAAATATCGCAGGGAGAAAAATATGAAGTCGCCTACTGTTCAAAATGAATATTATGCGATTCAGGAGGCGAATCAACAACAGCTCATTGCCCTGGCAAAAAAGGAAGGGTTTGAAATGAGAAAATATATGAGGTAACTATGGCGAAGGAGATGTCCGCTTTAGAGCGGTATTATAATAAATTTAATGAGGAAAAACGTCTGCTCAGAAGGCATGGCAATGTGGAGTATGTCACATCCATGCATTATATTCATAAATATTTAGAAAAAATTCTGAATGGTCCGGATGCAGAGGCAGGCAGCAATAGGATGAACAGAAAAAAGGAAGAAATTCAGATTGCTGATATCGGAGCAGGCACGGGAAGATATAGTGTGGCTTTGGCAGAGGAGGGATATTCTGTTACTGCTGTGGAGCCCGTGAAATATAATTTAGGAATTCTAAAGACTAAAAATGCCTCTCTCAGGGCATTTCAGGGGAATGCTCTGAATTTAAAAAGGTTAGAGGATGATTGCTTCGACCTTACGATACTGTTTGGACCGATGTATCATTTATTTACCTTCGAGGATAAGAAAAGGGCACTTTCCGAGGCGAAAAGAATCACAAAACAGGGGGGAGTGCTTTTTATAGCATACTGTATGAATGAATTTTGTGTGATCACACATGGGTTTAAGGAGAATTATATAAAAGAAAGTATAGCAGGCGGAAAGCTTACGGAGGATTTTTGCAGTATTTCATCAGAAGAGGATCTCTATGATTATGTGAGGCTGGAGGAAATCGACCGGCTTAAGGATGCAGCAGGGCTGGAGCGTATCCAGATTATTTCGGCGGATGGTCCTGCCAATTATATGCGCAGGGAATTAAACACAATGGATGAGGAAACCTATGAGCTGTTTATCAAATATCACTTAAAAACCTGTGAAAGACCGGAATTATTAGGGGCGGGAGCACATACGGTGGATATTCTCAGGAAAACTTCATAAACAAAACAGGAGAAAACGGGTGATATGATGGAGAAAAGTGATATAAAAAGAGGGAGAAAATAAGGTAAAATATATTTGAGAATATTTGTCTTTAAGCAATAAGGCAATAACACGGAGGAACGCATTATGGAGAAGATATCCACGATTTCATGGAAAAATTTAAAAGAAACCATGCAGATGTCTGAGAAACTCTTTGACATAGTGCGCCTTGTCGATCCGAATAAGCAAAGAGTAGTCACCATTGACGAAGCAGGGAATCTTGAAGAAGGCGAAGAATGCTTTGAATTTTGGAAGACGGCTTCCGGATGCAGTAATTGTACAGGACTGTGTGCTTATGAGAGAACCTGTGTCGCTGCAAAGACAGAAAAGCGGGGGGAACAGTCCTTTCAGGTTTCTACCTGTGTTGTTTATGTGGTCGATGCGGAAAAAAAGATCCGGAAGCTTGTGATGGAATTTCTGTCTGAAACCGTTGTAGAAAAGGAAAAAACGGGAAATACGATTTTGATCGTAGATGATCAGAAGGTCAATCGGATGCTGGCAGCAAAAATCCTTTCGGATAAATATAAGATTTTAGAGGCTTCTGACGGACAGGAGGCTTTGGATGTTTTAGAAAATGAGTATGAGGAGATCTCTGTTGTGATCTTAGATTTGATCATGCCGGGATATGATGGATATACAACCTTGAAATTTATGCATAATGATGAGAGGTTTTCGGATATTCCCGTCATTATCATGTCCGGAGAAACCGACTGGAAGACAGAAAAAAAGTGTCTGGAGGCCGGAGCCTGGGATCTGCTTTCCAAGCCGGTCAATAAAGAGATTTTAAGAAACCGGGTTCAGAATGTGATCGGCAGAAGCCGTTACAATGAACAGTATATGGAAAGCTACAGTGTTTATCATGACGAGCTTACCGGACTTTTCAACCGGAAAAAGTTTTTCCAGGATGTCTGTCAAAAGGAATTGTGGAAGGAACCGGGCGAATATGTGATCATGCATATTGATATTGACCGTTTTCGTTTATATACCTCTTTTTTTGGTGAGGAAGAGGGAAATAAGCTTTTGAAATTTTTGGCAGATATCTTAAAACAATATTGTGAAAAACTGGAGGAAGCAATCTTAGCAAGAATTGAGTCGGATGTATTTGCAATCTGCTGCAGATATGATAAAGCATTGCTGGATGAGTTTGGGGGCTGTTTAGAAAAGGCATTGCAGGATTATAATGAGACATATTATATCTCGCCTTCGATTGGCATTTATGTCAACACTTCTGAAAATATTTCTGCAGAGGGCATGTTTGACCGGGCGACGATGGCAGTAGAGCAGTGTAAGCATAAATTTATCCAAAGTACGGCATATTACAGTAATCATATGTCAGAACATCTGGTGGCAGCGCAGGAGATCATGAATGATGCGCAGAAGGCTCTTGATGAGGAACAGTTTGAGGTGTATCTTCAGCCGAAGACGAATATCCATACGGAAAGCTTACAGGGAGCTGAGGCGCTGGTTCGCTGGGTACATCCGGAAAAAGGACTGGTAATGCCGGGCAGCTTTATTCCTATTTTCGAAAAGAATGGTTTTATCGGACAGCTTGATTATTATATGTGGGAGCATACCTGCAAGCTGATTCGCAAATGGATCGATGAAGGTCTGGAGCCGGCACCGGTTTCTGTGAATGTATCGCGGGCGAATATGTATCATCCGAATTTTGTAGAGAGATTGATGGAATTATTAAAAAAATATAATCTTTCTCCAAAATATTTACAGCTTGAGTTGACAGAAAGCGCATTTATGGACGATCCGGATATGATGATCGAGCAGGTAAAGGCATTGCAAAAGCAGGGTTTTACAATTCTTATGGATGATTTCGGCAGTGGGTATTCTTCCTTAAATGCCTTAAAGGATATTCCGGTTGATATATTAAAGGTGGATATGAAGTTTTTAGGCTCTGATAAAAATGACGGACGCAGTGAGAGGATTTTGGCATCGGTTGTACGTATGGCGGAATGGCTTGACCTGATTGTCATTGTGGAAGGGGTAGAGACGATTGAGCAGAGAAACTTTTTGGAAAGTATCGGTTGTGAGTATGCCCAGGGCTTTTATTATGCGAGACCGATGCCCTGGCAGGAATATGAGACGGTGCTCAGAGAATTAAGAAGGCATCCGGAGGATCCGTCGCAGCCTGTGAAGGATATTGATATTGCAGGACTGGCTGACAATATCTGGAAGGTAAATCCGGCTCTGGAGCATCTGTTTCATACGGCGATGCAGCCGATGGCGCTTTGTCAGTATTCCGGTTCGGAACTGAAGTTTTTACATATCAACAGCGAGTTTAGTCATGGCTTCGGTTATAATCCGGTATTAGAGCAGGGCAGACAGGACAAATATGTTCCGGATGAGCAGATTGCAGAAATCAGAAGTGCCTTTAAGGAATGTGCGACTACATATAAAATTACGATGCATGACTATATCAGACTCAACGATCAGGGAGAAAGCTTTTGGTATCGTATCCGGTTACAGCATGTGATCTCCATCGATGAAACGGAGATCATCATGGCATATTTTGAAAATATACATGAGGAGAAGCTGATTGAGATTGAGGTTGACCGCTATAAAAATTACGAACAGGAGAAAAACAGCAGGGCGGCAATGCTTATTGTGGATGATTCCGGAATCAGCCGATATGTCAGCAGAGAGCTCTTTAAAAGCCGTTTTCAGATTTATGAAGCGGAGAATGGGAAGGAAGCGCTTGAGGTGCTTAAAGAGCATGGAAATGAGGTTGCGATCATTTTGCTCGACATGAATATGCCTGTGATGGATGGTCAGGAGTTCTTAAAAATTAAAAATGATAAAAAGGAATTTGCGGATATTCCGGTGGTTGTCGTTTCGGCAGAAGACAGACAGGAGCTGCAGATTGACATGTTAAAGAACGGTGTGAATGACTATGTAACGAAGCCGTTTGTTCCTGAGGTTGTAGAGCGGCGTGTGCTGAATGTACTGGAGTACAGCAGCCGGTTTAGAAGTATGCTCCGGGAATACAGAGAGACTTGCAATTAAAACGAATCTATTTTACAATGAAGAACACAGAAGAATTGTTTCTGTGTTCTTTTTGTATCTAAAGGAATTTTGGAGGAAGATATGAGAATAGACAGGAAAAAGCTATGTCTGTATGCAGTTACAGACCGTACCTGGCTTGGAAATCGTTCGTTAGAGGAGGCGGTGGAAAAAGCTCTTCTGGGAGGTACGACACTTGTACAGTATCGGGAGAAGGTGCTTTCCGGAGAGGCTTTTCTTAAAGAGGCAGAACGGGTGAAAAAGGTATGTGACCGTTATCAGGTGCCGCTTATCATCAATGATGATGTTTCTGCGGCTAAAGAAATTGATGCTTCGGGGGTGCATATCGGGCAGTCCGATATGGCGATCAGGGAGGCGCGTGAGCTGTTAGGGGAAGGAAAAATCATCGGAGCATCTGCAAGAACAGTAGAGCAGGCAATATTTGCAGAAAGAGAAGGGGCTGACTACCTGGGGGTGGGGGCAGTCTTTGGGACAAGGACAAAAGCCGATGCGAAAACAATCGATCTTTTGACACTGCAGACAATCTGTGAAGCTGTAAGGATTCCGGTGGTTGCGATTGGCGGAGTGACGGAAGAAAATATAGAGAGACTGAAAGGAACAGGCATCGCGGGAGTGGCAGTTGTCAGTGCAATTTTTAAAAAAGCCGATATTGCTTCTGCGGCAAGAGAGTTAAGAAGGAAGGCAGAGCTTTTATAGGCACTGATTTGAGGAGAATATATTTAGGAGGGCAGGCAATGGATGAGACAAAAAGAAAACCGGTTCTTACGATCGCGGGAAGTGACTCAAGCGGTGGTGCCGGGATTCAGGCGGATATTAAGACGATGCTTGCAAACGGAGTATATGCAATGAGTGCGGTCACCGCACTGACGGCACAGAATACCTTAGGTGTGGACGGAATTATGGATGCGACACCGGAGATTTTAGAAAAGCAGTTAGTATGTATTTTTTCCGATATTTTTCCGGAGGCTGTGAAAATCGGTATGGTTTCCGATAAAGTCCTGATTCATGTGATTGCAGATCATCTAAAGAAATACAAGGCGAAAAATATTGTTGTAGATCCCGTTATGGTTTCTACAAGCGGAGCAAGGCTGTTAAAAGAGGATGCAGTCCGTGCGCTTAGGGAGGAGCTTTTGCCGCTTGCGTTATTGATCACACCGAACATCCCGGAGGCAGAAATCCTCTCCGGAGAGCGCATCAGGGGAAGAGAGGAGATGGAAAGGATCGCAAAGCTTCTCGGAGAACGGTATCGGACTGCAGTTTTATTAAAGGGAGGGCATTCTGTACAGGATGCGAGTGATGTGCTCTTTTATGAGGGAAATCTACTGTGGTACGAGGGAGAACGTGTGTTAAATGATAATACACACGGCACCGGCTGCACCTTGTCCAGTGCGATTACTTCTTACCTGGCAAGGGGCTGTGAAATAAAGGAGGCAGTAAGGGAAGCGAAGAAATACCTGACAGGAGCGTTAAAAGCAGGACTTGATCTGGGAAACGGAAGCGGACCGCTGGATCATGGATACCGGATTTTTGATGAAAGGACTGCAGACGGGGAGGTTTAAAGTTGTTTGGATATGTACAGATCAGAAAGCCGGAGCTTAAGATTAAAGATTTTGAAGTATACCGGGGGTTTTACTGCGGGCTTTGCAGCAGATTAAAGGAAGAATACGGTATTTTAGGTGAACTTACATTGACCTATGATATGACATTTCTGATCCTGCTGCTTTCCTCAGTGTATGAGCTGCCGGTGAAGAGAAAGAAGGAGCGGTGCCTTGTGCATCCGGCGAAGAAGCATTTGAAATTATGGAATGATTGTACGGATTATGCAGCACACTTAAATATCATCTTGTCCTATCATCATTTTTTAGATGATATAGAGGATGAACATTCAAAGAAAGCCCGGGTGGGCAGTAAATTATACTATCCGGCATATAAAAAGGCTGTGAAACGATGTCCGGGAAAGGCAGGACAGATTGAGAAGTGTCTGAAACGATTATCCGTATTGGAGAAACGCAGGGCAGGGCTCAGGGAGCTTGCGGACGTCTTTGGAAAGCTGATGATGGTGCTTTTTTCCTATCGTGATGATGCTTTTCTTGATTATTTCCGGAAACTGGGGTATCATGTAGGGTGTTTCATTTATATTATGGATGCATATGATGATCTTTCGGAGGACAGAAAAAAGGGCTGCTTCAATCCGTTTTTAAAAGAAGCAGGGAAAAAGGGCTTTGAACAAAGGGTAGAGGAGATGCTTCTTGGTGAGATTTCGGAGGCGGCAGCAGTGTATCAGAAGCTCCCCTGTCTTTCTTATCAGGATATTTTGGGAAATATCATCTATGCAGGGGTTTGGAACCGGTTTGATCAGTTAAAGATGCGAAAGGAAAAAGGAACAGGAGGGAAAAAGAGTGAAAGATCCTTATGAGGTGCTGGGGATACCCAGGAATGCAAGTGATGATGAAGTGAAGCGTGCTTATAGAGAGCTGAGCCGTAAATATCATCCGGATACCTATGCAAATAATCCGCTGTCTGATCTGGCAGAGGATAAGTTTAAGGAAATACAGGAGGCATACCATGAAATCATGGATATGCGCTCCGGAAACGGACAGAATTACAGTAACGGATATGGCGGAGCATACGGTCAGGGCTCCGGACAGGGATACAGTCAGGGTTCCGGTCAGGGCTATGGCGGAAACTATGGCCAGGGAAACCAAAATTACGGTCAGGGTTATGGAAATAATCCATATGGAAATCCTTATAACCAAGGACAGTATAGACAGTATGGAAGCGGATACGGCAGAAATACCTACGGCGGTGGCGGCTGTGGTACAGGCAATCTGTGCTGTGATCTCTGGTGTGCGGATACGCTCTGTGAGTGCATGGGAGGTGATCTCTGCTCATGCTTTTAAGCAATAGGGAAATTGCTTTCGTCGGACTGATGATGGCATTTTCCGTACTATTGGTGACTCTTGGGGGGTATATAGAGTCGAGTACCCTGTTTTTTCTGGCAGCGGCTTCTTTTTTGACCGGCGTGATAGAGCGGAATTTTTCTTTGCTGCCCTCGGCTTTGTTTCTGGTCGGCTCGTCGCTTCTTAGTCTGATTTTGGCTCCGCAGAAGGTTTATGTGGCTACATTTGCTTTTTTTGGCATTTATATTCTGGTAGCGGAATATTTTGAAAAAAAGCTCTTTCTGCAGGAAAAGCCTTCACCACTTCCGGTTGAGTGGGTGACGAAAGCAATCGTGTATCATATCCTTTTCCTCAGTGCTGTTTTTCTGACGAAAGAATTTTTAGGGTTTGATGCATTAAATAAGAATAAATTGTTTACAACTATATGGGAGAAGAAGGCATTGTTTATCCTGGTGGCTATTGCAGCCGCAGAGGCACTATGGCTTGTTTTTGACAGAGCTTATGTCTTTTTTCAGAGGCGATATGGCAGATTTTTTTTGGTGAACAGGGATCATGGACAATAATATTTTTGTTGAAGTATAGACGAATTTCAAATTTAATGGTATACTACTTTAGTATGGGTTTGATGATAACTACATAAGAATGAGGAGGAGAACATTATGAGTAGTTTTGATGATGCAAATGTGGATAAGGATTTACTGAGTCAGATATTTGCTGATGAAAGTGAAGAGGATGCAGAAACAGATGCGTTATTAGATGAAATGTTAAAGGATGTATCCGGCGAGGAAGGTTCAGATGAGATAAAATTAGATGATATTCTTGCTGAAACACCTGCAGAAGAGACTACGGCAGAGGAGACACCTGCAGAGGATATTCCTTCTATGGAGGATATTTTGGCGGCTGATGAGTCTGCTGCAGAGGAAGCACCTGTGGAAGAGTCCGTTGTGGAGGAAGCTTCTCAGGAAGAAACTCCGGTAGAAGATCCTGCTCCGGAGGAGACACCTGCAGAGGAAGTGCCTGAGGTGGCAGCAGAGACAGAAGAAGAGCCGAAGAAAGCAAAGAAAACGAAAAAGAAGAAAACGGAAACGGTCGAAAGACCAAAAACAGGGGATGAGAATGAACCTGTTCGTAAGGAAGCAACGGAAAAGATGGAAGAGGAAAGAAAGAACGGTACTCTTACGACCATTACGGCAGGTACGAGAATCGAAGGAAGCATTTCTTCTGACGGATCTTTAGAGGTTATGGGTATCATTAACGGAAACATTGAGTGCGAGGGTAAGGTTGCAATCGTTGGTCAGGTATCCGGTGATGTAATGGCTTCTGAAATATATGTAAGTACAGAGCGTCTGGATGGAAGCTTAAGCAGTGAAGGTGCCGTAAAGGTTGGCGATAACACGAAGGTAGTCGGTGATATTGATGCAACCTCCGTATATATTGCCGGTGCAGTGAAGGGTGATATTGATGTCAATGGTCATGTAGAGGTGGATTCTACAGCAAAGATCCGCGGAAATATCCGTGCAAAATCCATTCAGGTCAATAGTGGTGCTGTGGTAGACGGATATACTTCCCTGAATTATGCCGGAGTTGATTTGGATGAATTCTTCGAGGAATAGGAAGAGAAGCCTGATATCAGGTTGATTGTTGATAAAGGCAGATTTTGGAGGTCGTAAGCGATGGCAGAATATAAACGAATTTTATTAAAGCTCAGCGGCGAGGCCTTGGCGGGAGAGAAGAAGACCGGTTTTGACGAGAAAACCTGTGTTACGGTTGCGAAGCAGGTAAAGAGGCTGGTTGATGATGGTATCGAGGTAGGGATCGTCACCGGAGGCGGAAATTTCTGGCGGGGCAGAAGCAGTGAGAAAATCGACCGGACAAAGGCAGATCAGATCGGTATGCTTGCAACGGTCATGAACTGCATCTATGTGTCGGAAATCTTCCGAAGTGTCGGATTAAAAACAACGGTCTTTACACCGTTCCTCTGTGGAACGATGACGAAGCTGTTTTCGAAGGATGAGGTGAATGCCTGCTTTGAAAAAAATGAGGTTGTATTTTTTGCAGGAGGAACAGGGCATCCGTATTTTTCGACAGATACCTCTACTGTGCTTCGGGCGATTGAGATTGAAGCAGATGTGATTCTGTCAGGAAAATCCATTGATGGTGTATATGATTCTGATCCTGCAGTCAACCCTGCTGCAAAGAAGTTTGATGAGATTTCTATTGATGAGGTCATTGATAAACGATTGGGTGTGATCGATCTGGCATCAGCCGTTCTTTGTGCGGAGAATCATATGCCAATGATGATATTTGGCTTGAATGAGGAGGACAGTATTTTAAATACTGCCAAAGGAATTACCAGAGGCACACTTGTTACAGCATAAGTTTATCAAGTAAACGCAATTATTTCGTGCATTTACTATAGAACATAGTTGAAATGGAGGATAAAATGAGTACAGAGTTAGATCAATATAAGGAAAAAATGAACAAATCAATCGATAGTCTTGCCGGTGAATTTTCCGCAATACGCGCTGGGAGAGCGAATCCACATGTTTTAGATAAGATTATGGTGGATTATTACGGACAGCCTACGAATTTACAGTCTTTAGCCAATATTTCCATATCTGAGGCTCGTACTTTGGTGATCCAGCCATGGGAAGCAAGTGTGATCAAGGATATAGAAAAAGCAATTTTAACCTCTGATCTCGGTTTGACACCCAATAATGACGGGAAAGCAGTTCGCCTGACATTTCCGGAACTGACGGAGGACAGACGTAAGGAGCTTGCGAAGGATATCAAGAAAAAGGGAGAAAACGCAAAGGTTGCGGTCAGGAATATAAGAAGAGATGCGAATGATTTTATGAAGAAGCAGCAAAAGGCGAATGAGATTTCCGAGGATGAGCTGAAGGATGCAGAAAGCGACATACAAAAGATGACAGATGAATTTGTATCAAAGATTGATGCAATGGTAGATGAAAAATCTAAAGAAATTATGACAGTATAAAAATATTCCATAAAGCAGGGATGGACAGGAATGCGGTCTGTCCCTGTTCAACATTAGAAAGAGACTCTTTAAGAAGCAATTGCCTCCAGGGAGTCTGGTGAGGCGTGAAGAGCAATAAAGGCAGGATAAGAAAGGAAAGTCATGGCTGAAAAGAAAAACGAAATACCCCGTCATGTGGCAATCATACTGGATGGAAACGGAAGATGGGCAAAAAAGCGTATGCTGCCGAGAAATGCAGGTCATGCTGCAGGAAGTAAGAATGTGGAGAAAATCTGTGAGGCAGCATGGAATATGGGGATTGAATATGTGACCATGTACGCGTTTTCCACAGAAAACTGGTCAAGGCCGAAAAAAGAAGTTGATGCGCTGATGAAGCTTTTGCATCAATATCTTTCCGATTGTCTGAAGACCAGTAAAAAAAATAATATGCAGGTAAGAGTGATTGGTGATATCACAAGATTAGAGCCGGATTTACAGGAAAAGATCCGGGAATTAGAGGAGTTTTCGAAGCAGAATACAGGACTTCATTTTCAAGTGGCATTAAATTACGGGGGAAGGGATGAAATCGTCCGGGCTGTAAAAAAGATTGCGGCAGAGGTGAAAGAAAACAGACTGAAGCCGGAGGAGATTACGGAAGCTCTCATGGAAGAGTATCTGGATACAAAAGACATTCCGGCACCGGAGCTTTTGATTCGTACAAGCGGCGAACAAAGACTGTCGAATTATCTGCTCTGGCAGCTTGCTTATGCGGAATTTTATTTTACGGATGTGTTGTGGCCGGATTTTGGAAAAAAGAATCTCGAAGATGCGATTGCGTTTTATCAGGGCAGGGAGCGACGCTTCGGGGGAATATAAGAGTTTATTTATGATTTGGAGGAAATATGTTTCGTACAAGATTAATTAGCGGAATTGTTTTGATGGCAATTACGATTGCTTTGATGGTTTATGGCGGGTATCCGCTTTTTATTGTGATCACGGCGATCTCTGTGATCGGACTGTTTGAATTATACCGGACGGTTCATATGGAAAAGACGATTCCCGGATTTTTATGTTATCTGTCAGGGATCGGACTGGATATTTTACTTCTCAATGCCAAAGGTTCTTCCAGAGAGATTTTCGGAACCAGCTATGAATATCCGTTTATGTGGCTGATCGGAACTCTGATCCTGCTTTTGGCATGCTATGTCATCGCCTACCCGAAATTTGATTCCGAGCAGATGACGATGCTTTTTTTCGGACTGATCTATGTTACTGTGATGATGTCGTTTGTTTTTAAACTTCGTTATGTGGAGAACGGAATTTATTATGTATGGCTGATTTTCATAGGCGCATGGGGGTCGGATACCTGCGCATATTGCGTCGGGAAGCTCCTTGGAAAGCATAAGATGCCTTCCGAATTAAGCCCGAATAAAACAATCGAAGGCTGTGTGGGCGGTGTGATCGGTGCGGCGCTGATTGGCTTTTTGTTTGCATTATTTGCACTCAGATCACCGGAGTATTTGTGGAAGCTGCCGATCATTGGCGGGGTTTCTTCGATCATATCGCAGATTGGTGATCTGGCGGCATCGGCGATCAAAAGAAATCACGATATTAAGGATTACGGAAAGCTGATTCCCGGACATGGTGGTATTTTAGACCGGTTTGACAGTATTATATTTATTGCACCGATTGTTTATTATCTGGTGGTGTTTTTAGGATTATAGGAGTGTAATGGTGTAGTTTCAGCCTTGTGATGCTGAAACATACAAGGGGTGTATTTATGAAAAAGGTAATGATTTTAGGTTCTACCGGTTCGATCGGAACGCAGACATTAGATGTGATCCGTCGAAATGAGGACATGGAGGTGGTTTCCCTGGCTGTCCGCAGCAATATCCGGGTTTTAAAAGAACAGGTCAGGAAATATCATCCAAGGTTAGTCTGTGTATATGAGAAAGAGAAAGCTTTAGAATTTGAAAAAACAGTCAGTGGTGAAGTGGAAGTGGTAAGCGGCATGGAAGGACTCGTTGCCTGTGCGACGATGACGGAGGGAAATATTGTAGTTGCTGCAATCGTCGGGATGATTGGTATCCGTCCGGTTATGGAAGCAATCCGTGCCGGCAAGGATATTGCCTTTGCCAATAAAGAGACGCTGGTGACAGCGGGACATCTTATTATGCCTTTGGTCAAGGAAAAAGGGGTAAAGCTTTTGCCTGTGGACAGTGAGCATGCAGCGATTTTTATGTGTTTAAACGGGGAGAAAAAGGAAGAGGTAAGTAAAATATGGCTGACCGCATCAGGCGGACCGTTTCGGGGAAAAAAGAGGGAAGAATTAGAAAATGTCACGGTAGAGGAGGCTTTGCACCATCCGAATTGGTCTATGGGGAAAAAAATTACAATCGATTCGGCAACGATGGTAAATAAGGGCTTGGAAGTAATCGAAGCAAGGTGGCTTTTTTCCATGAGTTTTGATAAAATACAAGTGATATTGCAGCCGCAGAGTGTCATTCATTCCATGGTAGAATATAATGATGGTGCAGTACTTGCACAGCTCGGCACACCGGATATGCGTCTGCCAATCGAATATGCACTCTGCTATCCGGAAAGGAGAGAGCGAATCGGGGAGCCGCTTGATTTTACAAAGCTCAGTGAAATTACATTTGAAAATCCGGATCTTGAGACCTTTCGGGGACTCTCCCTTGCTTATGAGGCAGGGAGAATCGGAGGAAGTATGCCGACCGTTTTTAATGCGGCAAATGAAAAGGCGGTTGCACTTTTTTTAGACCGGAAGATTTCCTATTTGAGTATGGCTGAGCTGATTGAGGAAATGATGAAGTTACATACTCCTGTGAAGAATCCGTCATTGGAGGAAATTTTAGAGGTAGAAAAAGAGATTCACAAAAGAATGGAAGATAAATATTGATCTATAGCGGAAAGAAATCCTGTGCCAGAAGGTCAGGGGGTCTATCTGTTATGCCGGCAAGAAAGGAAGAGAAAAGATGAGTATTTTAGCAGCATTATTAATGTTTACCGTAATCGTGGTGATTCATGAGTTTGGACATTTTATTTTTGCAAAGAGGAATGGTGTCGGAGTGCCTGAGTTTTCCGTAGGAATGGGACCGAGATTGATTACAGTTGCCAAGGGAACGGAAGGATTTCAAGTGAAATTTTTATGTTCACAGAAAAATTTTGAGAATAATAAGGCGTGGGCGGATGTAACGAAGTATTCTCTGAAGCTTTTTCCGATCGGCGGCTCCTGTGCAATGGTAGGCGAGGATGAGGAAAATGATTCGGAGGACTCTTTTAATACGAAGGGAAAGTGGGCAAGATTTACGATCGTCTTTGCCGGTCCGTTCTTTAATTTTCTTTTGGCATTTGTACTGTCGATCATCGTTACCGGTTATATGGGAATTGATATCCCGAAGGTGGATTTTGTTTTTGACGGACAGCCGGCGAAGCTGGCGGGCATCAAAGAAGGTGATTTGATAAAAAGTATCAACGGGAAACATATATCCGTAGGACGAGAGGTGGAGACGTATCAGCAGATCCATCCGTTAGACGGGAGCGATGTTACGATAGTTGTTAATCGTGACGGAAAGGAAATGAGCTATACCTTTAGTCCGAAATATAAGACAAATCTGTTTGGATTTTCCTATGCGGCAAATGAAAATTCCTCGACGGAAATTTCTGCGGTGACGGATGGAAAGCCATTCCAAAAAGCCGGAATCAAAAAAGGTGCAAAGATTCTCTCCGTGAACGGAACGAAGGTTTCTACGGGAGCAGAGCTTAAAAAAGCAGTTGAACAGTATAATGACGGAAGTGGAAATGCAGTATCCTTCGAGATAGAGCAGGCGGGCGAAACGAAAAGTTATACGGTTACGCCGGAGCCGTATGAGACGAATACAATCGGGGCTGTTGCGTATGGCAGACAGAAGACAGGAAATGTTTTTACCGTATTAAAATACAGTGTCATTGAGGTGAAGTATTGGATTGTAACGACACTCGGAAGCTTAAAACAGCTTGTTACGGGGAATATCAGCATCAATGCGCTTTCCGGTCCTGTCGGTATTGTAGATGCGGTTGGTTCGGAAATTGAGGAATCAGGGAAAAGTGGCGGATTTGGAGCAATCATGCTGTATATACTCAATATGTCCATTTTACTCAGTGCAAACTTAGGAGTGATGAATCTTTTGCCGATTCCGGCACTGGATGGTGGACGAATCCTGTTTATTTTAGTAGAGGCAATCAGAAGAAAACCGCTTGACAGAGAAAAGGAAGGGTATATTCATTTTGCAGGATTTGCGCTTTTGATGATTCTTATGGTGGTTGTGATGTATAATGATATTGTAAAAATTATCCGGTAGGTGGCTTGAAAAGCGGCAAAAACAAATCGATCCGGACATTTGTCCTATAACAGCAAAATGCACTAGCTGTTGTGGTATTCAAAAATTTTCAGAAGGTTTTCGGACAGTCTGACAGGGCAAACGTATCTGACAGGGCAAACGTAATAGAAATGGAGAGAAAACAGTGAGAGAGCATACGAAGGTGATTTCAATCGGTAATGTAAAAATCGGAGGCGGAAACCCGGTTGCGATTCAGTCTATGACCAATACGAAGACAGAGGATGTAAATGCAACGGTCGGGCAGATTTTAGAGCTTGAGCATGCCGGCTGTGAGATCATTCGTGTGGCAGTGCCGACGATGGAAGCAGCAGAGGCACTTACGGATATAAAAAAAGAAATCCATATTCCTTTGGTTGCGGATATTCATTTTGATTACAAATTAGCGATTGCAGCAATTGAACATGGGGCAGACAAGATCCGGATCAATCCCGGAAATATCGGAAGTGCAGAACGGGTAAAGGCAGTTGTGGATGCTGCGAAGAAAAAGGATATTCCAATCCGGGTTGGTGTCAACAGCGGCTCCCTGGAGAAGGAAATTGTTCAGAAATACGGAAAAGTGACGGCGGAAGGACTGGTAGAAAGTGCCCTGGATAAGGTGCATATGATCGAAGATATGGGATATGATAAATTAGTTATCAGTATCAAATCATCGGATGTATTAATGTGCATCAAAGCGCATGAGCTTATTGCAAAGCAGACGGAATATCCTCTGCATGTCGGGATCACAGAGTCCGGCTCTGTGTTTCAGGGAAGCATAAAGTCCGCTGTCGGACTTGGGACAATCCTCTATCAGGGAATCGGAGATACGATCCGGGTATCCCTGACCGGTGCCCCGATTGAGGAGGTTCGTGCGGCGAAGCTGATCTTAAAAACATTAGGATTAAAAAAGGGCGGGGTGTCTGTCGTTTCCTGTCCGACCTGCGGCAGGACGCAGATTGATCTGATCAGTCTGGCAGGAAAGGTAGAAAAATTAGTAGAGGACATAGAGCTTGATATTAAGGTTGCTGTCATGGGCTGTGTGGTCAATGGACCCGGTGAAGCAAGGGAAGCAGATCTTGGAATTGCAGGTGGAAAAGGGGAAGGATTATTGCTGAAAAAAGGTGAGGTCATAAAGAAAGTACCGGAGGAAAAGCTTTTGGATGCATTAAAAGAGGAGTTAGAAAAGCTTATATAACCGGACAGGGTTAAACGAATCAGGATATTGTCAGACTATGGTGCAGTAGAGTACATATAAGGAGTGTCTGAATGAAAAAATTACTACTCGAAACCTTTGACGGACTGCGGCTGACAGATCGTCAAAAAGAGGTTTTTTCTGATGTTTATGTAAAGCGCATTATTGTTTCTAAGGATACGGGAACCGTTAATGTCTATTTAGAGTGTGACCATATTTTGCCATACCGGGAGATCATAGTGTTAAGGAATGCCTTAGATATGCAGATGAAGCGGTTTGGCTTTTCTGTATCAATTTCTGAACATTTTATATTGTCTGAGCAGTATACTCCGGAAATATTTTGGAAGGAGTATCAGGATAGTATCTTAGAGATTCTGAAGGGAAGAGATATTTTGCTATTTGATATCCTGTACTGCGGCAGGGTTTCTTTTCAGGGGAATTATATGGACATTCAGTGTGAGGATGATCTTTTGTTTCGGGCGAAGGAAGAAGAATTGATCATGGCACTGCAGGAGATTTTTTCCGGCAGGGCAGATTTTTCTTTGGAAATCACGGTTTCGTATGTTTTGGAGAACCGTTGTAAAAAGTCAGAGTCAAAGGAATTTGTGGTCTATGGAAGAAAGAGAGAGGCAGTTTCTTCTGAGCATAGCGATGAAGCAGGAGAACAATTTGTAGATATCCCATTACCGGGACAGGGGAGTGAAACGGAGCAGGAGCATGTACGCACAGGAGAAGGCAGAAATTCAAAAAAGAAGGAGAAAACTGCGGCCGTTCAGAAAAAGGAGACAGGAAAACATACAGCAAAGCCTGCTGCATCAGGAGAAAAGAAGCAGGAGGCTTATCAAAGTGCCCGGAAAAATAAGTCAAAATGGGGACAAGGTCCTGTAGATGCGGATTGCTTTTACGGACGAAATTGTGAAGGAGAGGAAATTAAGATTGCAGATGTGATCGGAGATATGCGGGATATTGTGATCTCCGGTATGGTGATCCGTGTAGAGGAAAGAGAGATTAAGGGAGACCGGACAATTTTTATGTTCGATATTTCGGACTTTACCAATTCGATTTCTGCAAAGATTTTTACCGATAATGAAGAATTGCAAGTTTTGCGTGATAATATTTCAAAAGGGAAATTTTTGAAGCTAAAGGGAAGTATTTCCTTTGATACCTTTAGTCATGATTATACGATGGGATATATCCGGGGAATCAAACCGGGTATCGATCCACGTGTGAAAAGAGAAGATCATTATGAAGGGCAGAAGAGAGTCGAGCTTCATGCACATACGCAGATGAGCGAGATGGATTCCGTAATGTCTGTAGAATCCTATGTAAATACTGCGAAGTCATTTGGTCATAAGGCTGCGGCAATTACGGATCATGGTGTGGTACAGGCATTTCCTGATGCAGACCATATGTTAAGCCCGGATGAGGATTTTAAGATGATCTACGGAGTAGAAGCATATCTGGTAGATGATCTGATTGAAACCGTGAAAAATGAGAAGGGACAGAATCTGCATGATTCCTTTGTGGTCTTTGATTTAGAGACAACCGGCATTGGTCCGAAAAGCAATGAGATCATTGAAATCGGTGCGATCCGTGTCGAAAACGGGGTGATGAAGGAGACCTTTAGTGAATTTGTCAATCCCGGTCGTCCGATCCCGTATCCGATCCAAAAGCTGACCGGGATTAATGATGCGATGGTAGCGGATGCGGAAAAAATTGATGTGCTTTTACCGAAGTTTCTGGAGTTTTGCGGGGACAGCGTTCTGGTCGCACATAATGCGGCTTTTGACGTTGGCTTTATTTCTAGAAAGGCTAAGGATTTAGGATTGGAGATTTCGCCTACCGTGGTTGATACGGTTGCTGTGGCAAGGGCGCTTCTGCCGGATATGAAAAGTCATAAATTGAATCTTGTGGCAAAGCGGTTTGGAGTATCATTGGAAAATCATCACCGTGCAGTCGATGATGCAACGGCGACGGCAGAGATTTTTGTCCATATGATAAAGCGTCTGAATGACAGAGGGATTGAATCTCTAAAAGAATTAAATGAATTTGGAATTCCATCAGAGGAGACGATTCGGAAGCTGCCATCTTATCATGCTGTTATATTGGCGAAAAATGAGACAGGGCGCGTAAATCTGTATCGTCTGGTTTCAGAATCCCATTTAAAATATTTTAACAGGAGACCAAAGCTGCCAAAGAGTCTATACTTAAAATGGAACGAGGGACTTATGATCGGTTCGGCATGTGAGGCGGGAGAGCTCTACCGGGCAATTTTAGAGGAAAAGTCAGAGGAAGAGATTGACAGACTGGTGCAGTTTTATGATTATCTGGAAATCCAGCCGATCGGAAATAATGCTTTTATGCTGCGGGATGAAGATAAATTTCCACAGATACAGGATGAGACGGATCTTCAGGAAATTAACCGGAAAATTGTGCAGTTAGGGGAAGATTACGGAAAGCTTGTTGTAGGAACCTGTGATGTACATTTTCTAAATCCTGAGGATGAAGTATACAGGCGTATTATCATGTCCGGAAAGGGGTTTGCCGATGCGGATGACCAGGCACCGCTTTATTTTAGGACGACAGAGGAGATGTTAGAGGAATTTCGTTATTTGGGTTCAAAGAAGGCGGAAGAGGTCGTCATTACAAATACGAATCTGATTGCGGATATGATCGACAAAATCCGTCCTTGCAGTCCGAGAAAATGTCCACCGGAGATTGAAAATTCCGATCAGGAGCTTAGGGATATCTGTTACAGGAAAGCTCATGAAATCTATGGACCAAAGCTTCCGCCGGTCGTGGAGGAAAGACTGGAGCGTGAATTAAACTCCATTATCAGCAACGGTTATGCCGTGATGTATATTATTGCGCAGAAGCTGGTATGGAAGTCTGTAGAGGACGGGTATCTGGTTGGTTCCCGTGGTTCTGTGGGTTCCTCATTTGCAGCGACGATGGCGGGAATTACCGAGATCAATCCGCTGCCGGCGCATTATTACTGTTCGGAGTGCCATTATTATGATTTTGATCCGCCGGAGTTAAAGGATAAACCGGCAGGTACATCTGCCTGTGATTTAGAGGACAGGGTATGTCCGAACTGCGGAAAGCTCTTGTGCAAGGAGGGACATGATATTCCTTTTGAGACATTCCTGGGCTTTAAGGGAAATAAAGAGCCGGATATCGATCTCAATTTTTCAAGTGAATATCAGAGCAATGCACATGATTATACCGAGGTGATCTTTGGTCACGGTCAGACCTTCCGTGCGGGAACGGTTGGTACGCTGGCAGAAAAGACTGCTTACGGTTATGTGAAAAAGTACATGGAGGAGCATGAAATATCCAAAAGGAGCGGCGAGATCGAACGGATTGCGCATGGCTGTGAAGGTGTCAGACGCTCGACCGGACAGCATCCGGGTGGTATTGTGGTGCTTCCTGTCGGAGAAGAAATCTATACCTTTACACCGGTGCAGCATCCGGCAAATGATATGGAGACAAAGATTATTACGACGCATTTTGATTATCATAAGATAGATGCTAATTTGTTGAAGTTAGATATTTTGGGACATCAGGATCCGACCGTGATACGAATGCTTGAAGATCTGACCGGTGTGGAAGCGGCGACGCTGCCCATGGACGATAAGGAGGTGCTTTCTCTGTTTGAAAGTACGAAAGCACTTGGCATCACACCGGAGGACATCGGTGGCTGTCCGTTAGGCTGTCTTGGCATTCCGGAGTTCGGAACACAATTTGTCATCGGCATGGTACAGGATGCAAAGCCGAAAAACTTTTCCGACCTTGTCCGAATTTCGGGACTGTCCCATGGAACGGATGTATGGCTCAATAATGCGCAGTATTATATTACGGAAGGCTATTGTACCCTTTCTTCGGCAATCTGTACCCGTGATGATATCATGACCTATCTGATCTCAATGGGATTGGAGAACGAAAGAGCGTTTGAAATCATGGAAAAGGTTCGTAAGGGAATTGTGGCAAAGGGGAAATGCGCACAGTGGGACGAATGGAAGCAGGATATGCTTGCGCACAATGTACCGGAATGGTATGTGGAATCCTGCCAGAAGATCAAATATATGTTTCCGAAGGCACATGCTGCGGCGTATGTTATGATGGCGCTCCGTGTGGCATGGTTTAAGGTACATATTCCGATTGCATATTATGCGGCATATTTCAGTATTCGTGCGACGGCGTTTAACTATGAACTGATGTGTCAGGGCAGGGATGTGTTAGAGTACCATATTAAGGACTATAACCGCAGGAAAAATGAACTGTCACAAAAAGAAACCGATACATTGGAGGATATGAAATTAGTACAGGAGATGTATGCGAGAGGAATTGACTTTATGCCGATTGATATTTACCGGGCAAAGGCGAACCGTTTTCAGATCATTGATGATAAATTGATGCCTTCGTTTGCGACGATTGACGGACTTGGTGATAAGGCGGCAGAGATGATTGAGGATGAGGCAAGTAAAGGGAAATTTTTGTCTATGGAGGATTTTAAAAACAGATGCAAGGTGTCCTCGACAAATGTTGAGACAATGGAAAAATTAGGACTGTTTGGTGATCTGCCTCATACAAACCAGATTTCCTTCTTGGATTTTATGGAGATGGAGATGTAGTTGTAGTTGTCAGGAATCTTCACAAAGCAAGCTCAGAGATTTGTTTTTTGAAGTTCATTATCATATGTGCCTTCGGGCGGAAAGGGGAAATTATGAAGAGTGATATTGAAATTGCGCAGGAGGCGAAGCTGCTTCCGATTCGGGAGATTGCAACGAAACTTGATTTAGAAGAAGAGGACTTAGAGTATTACGGAAAATATAAGGCAAAGCTTTCGGATGAGGTCTGGGAAAACGTAAAGGATAAACAGGATGGAAGACTTGTCTTAGTGACAGCAATCAATCCGACTCCTGCGGGAGAGGGAAAGACCACAACGACGGTAGGACTTGGTGAAGCTTTTTCAAAACTTGGGAAAAATGCCGTGATTGCATTAAGGGAGCCGTCTTTAGGACCGTGCTTTGGAATCAAGGGCGGCGCTGCGGGCGGCGGTTATGCCCAGGTGGTTCCGATGGAGGACTTGAATTTACATTTTACGGGAGATTTTCATGCGATCACTTCTGCCAATAATCTTCTTGCGGCGATGCTTGATAATCATCTGCATCAGGGAAATGCGCTCCGGATCGATCCGAATCAGATTGTGTGGAAACGGTGTGAGGATATGAACGACAGAGCTCTTCGGAATATTGTTGTAGGACTCGGAAGAAAGATTGACGGGGTGACAAGAGAGGATCATTTTATCATTTCTGTGGCTTCCGAAATCATGGCAATCCTCTGTCTGGCAGAAAATATGCAGGATTTGAAGGAACGGCTTTCTAAGATCATCGTTGCCTATGACTATGACGGAAATCCTGTAACGGCAAAGCAGTTAAATGCGGTCGGTTCGATGGCAGCTCTTTTAAAGGATGCGATCAAGCCGAACCTGATCCAGACGATTGAAAATACACCGGCAATCATACATGGAGGACCGTTTGCAAATATTGCTCACGGTTGCAACAGTGTCCGGGCAACAAAGACTGCGCTAAAGCTGGCGGATTATGTCATTACGGAGGCAGGCTTCGGGGCAGATCTCGGAGCGGAGAAATTTTTTGATATTAAATGCCGTATGGCAGGATTAAAGCCGGAGGCAGTTGTCTTAGTTGCCACGGTTCGTGCCTTAAAATATAACGGCGGGGTAGCAAAGGAAAATCTGAATACGGAGGATTTAGATGCGCTAAAGAGGGGAATTGTAAATTTAGAAAAGCATATTGAAAATATTGCAAAATACAAAATTCCATGTATAGTGACCTTAAATCGTTTTGTATCCGACAGTGAGGCAGAGCTTTTGTATGTCAAGAAATTCTGTGAGGACAGAGGATGTGAGTTCGCAATTTCCGAGGTCTGGGAAAAAGGAGGAGAAGGCGGCATTTCTCTGGCGGAAAAGGTTCTCGAAACCTTAGAGACGAAGGAGAGTCATTTTGCGCCGATCTATGATGAAAAGGCGGGGATTCAGGAAAAAATTGAAACGGTTGCAAAGGAAATCTATGGAGCAGGAGCTGTGACCTATACGAAAGAAGCTCTGCAGCAGATCCGGCGAATCGAGTCGTTAGGCTTTGGAGAAACACCTGTCTGTCTTGCGAAAAACCAGTATTCCCTTTCGGATGATCCGACAAGGCTTGGCAGGCCTTCGGGCTTCACAATGAATATCAGGGAGGTCTATGTTTCGGCGGGAGCGGGCTTTGTCGTAGCAATCACGGGAACGATGCTTACGATGCCGGGACTGCCGCTTCATCCTGCGGCTGAGCGGATTGATGTGGATGAGAGCGGGAAGATTACGGGATTGTCGTAGATCTTCCGGCCGAAAATGATACCTGTTGTCATGTTTTTTTAGTACAGGAGGGAGAAAGGCATGGTTATTTTTCTGTTTTTGCTTTTATTTGCTGTTGGAATCGGTTCTCTTTTCTATTTTTGGAACCGTTTCCATAAATTCTATTTTGTACAGAAGATTGCGAAGGAGCATAAGAAGTTTTCGTGGCTGGTGGCGACTATACCTGTCCTTCTTTTGGTACTCTTGTTTTTCGTAAAAACCGTGATTGCTACGATTATATGTCTGCACCTTCTAGTGTTCTGGCTGTTGTGTGATTTTATCTCCTGGCTGATGAAAAGAACCGAGTTATGGGAACTAATTACAAAGTGGTCTCTCGTCGCAGATTTTTTAAACTGGTTTCGAAAAAAGACAGAGGCTTCTTCTAAAAAATACTATTATCCGGGGATCTTTGCAATCTTAATTACAACGGTATATCTCTGTATCGGGTGGTATTACGGACACCATGTTTTTGAAACGCATTACACGGTGGAATCAAAGAAGGAGTTAGGCGTGGATAATTTGCGGATCGTGCAGATTTCAGATTCGCATCTTGGATGTACCTTTGACGGGGACGGCTTTGCAAAATATATGAAGCGCGTGCAGAAGACAAAACCGGATATCGTCGTCGTGACGGGCGATTTTGTTGATGATGATTCTGAAAAGAAAGAGATGATAAAGGCCTGCAAAGCATTGGGAGAATTGAAAACGACCTACGGTGTTTATTTTGTCTATGGGAATCATGATAAAGGTTATTTTAATTCAAGAGATTTTTCGGCAGAGGAATTAGATAAGGAATTAGAGAAGAATGATGTGACGGTTTTGAAGGATGAGATGGTCGATCTTAATGAGCATATTTCTATCATCGGAAGAAAGGACCGTTCGGAGGAAAAGCGAGAAAAGATTTCGGATTTGATGGAGGTCATGGAGAAGGAGAACCGTTATCTGATCGTGCTTGACCATCAGCCGCATGATTTTGCTGCGGAAGCAGAGGCAGGGTGCGATCTGGTGCTGTGCGGTCATACCCATGGCGGACAGATGTTTCCTGTCGGGATTACCGGAGAACTTTCCGGCGAAAATGATAAGACCTATGGTCTGGAAAAGAGAAAGGATACGACGTTTATTGTCAATTCCGGAATTTCCGACTGGGCGATCCCGTTTAAGACGGCGGCGATTGCGGAGTATGGAGTGATCGATGTGAAGCCGTCGAAGGAAGTGAAGGAGGATGAAACGGTTTCTTTAAACCTGATTCATGTGATGTCAAGCTATATGGGCTGGCAGAACGGGTGGTTTGCGGATGAATTAAAGGAGAAGCTTGGAGTAAAGCTTTATATTTCACCGCTATTCGGGGGAAATCAGGAAGATTATCTGGAGAATCCGGATAACGGAGTGGATGCGGATATCGCGGTTTTATCGGAGAATCAGTTTTATGAAATGATAAATAAAGGGAAGCTCTATCCATGGGAGAAAAATGACCTTTTAAAGAAGGAAGGAAAGTATCTCAGTGAACATATGAAGGATGCGGTCGCTTATGGGAAGGAAAAAACAAAGGAAGCGACAAATGGTGCATCGGATGCGTTATATGGAATCTGTCCGGGAATTGCCGGTTCAAAAGAGGATCATAATGACTTCTATATGACATGGGATGTAAGGTATGATTTGTATAAAAACTTAGGTTATCCGAAAGTCAAAGATCTGTCGGATTATCAAAAGCTTTTAGAAAAAATGCAGAAAATCTGTCCAAAGGATGAAAACGGAAAAAAGGCGTATGCGGTCTCGATGTGGTCGGACTGGGACGAGGATATGTTAATGTATGTAAAGGCAACCGTCAGCGCATATTATGGTTATGATGCGGCAGGGCTTGGCTTTTATGATGTGAATGCTGAGGACGGCAATTATTTTCATGAGGTTTTGGAAAAGAACGGACCGTATTTTGAGATGTTAAGGTATTATCATCAGTTATATGAAAAGGGGCTTTTGGATCCTGATTCCAAAAAGCTTAAGTACGATAAGGTGATAAAAAAGGTTCAAAACGGCGGAGTATTATCCTCTTTGTTTAACCACAGCGGCTCTGGAGAGTATAGTCAAATATCGGAGCCATATGATGCAGCAGATAAGGAGGATCGGTTAAAGAAAGCGCATTTAGAGGCCGGGAAGTTGATGGCACCGGTTCCGCCTGAAAATGCGACACCTGCTGTATACGGGTACAGCACAAAAGGAAGCGGGTACGGTTATGTATGTATCAGTGCTGATACTAGGTATCCTGAACTTTGTATGCGTCTGTTAAACTGGCTTAGTACCCCTGAGGGATATCTGATCAGCCGGTATGGTCCCAAAGGAGTTACCTGGGATTATGATGCGGATGGAAATACTTATTTTACAGAGCTTGGAAAAAAGTGTAACACCGGAGACGCCCGCACGAAGCTTGGAAACGGCTATGAGGGCACTTTTCAGGATGGATGTGATATGACCTTGCTTTCCATGTGGAATCAATATGCCGAAAATCCGGATTCGAACGGAGAATCCTTTCACAGTGAGCGGTGGAAAAGCAACATGGTAAAGGGAAGTTCTGAGATTGAGAAGGACTGGCAGGAGCATACAAAGGCGGGAAATGCCTATGAGTATTTTGAAAACGGGAAAAACGGGGACGGCACGAAGAAATATGTGGTGATTCCGGATAGTGGTGTACCAGAGGAAGAAAAAAGTGAGGAATTAAAAGAAACATGGGAGGATGTAGGGGATGTAATCAAGGAACATTCCTGGAAGGCAATCTATGCAAAGTCAGAGAAGGAATTTAAAAAGGCTTTGGTGAAAAAAAAAAAAAAGGCAGAAGAAAGCGGGTATGAAGCCTGTATAAAATGGTCAAGGGAGCAGGCAGCGAAACGATACGTGGCAGATCAATCACGATAAATGCAGATTTATTTCTGAATGGATGCGTTATCCCCGGTGGATTGCTGGGATTATTTGCGCGGTATGTGGAAATATGGTAAAATTTTGAATTAGGATTTGAATGAGGCAATTTTCGAAAGGAGGATTTTTATGCCATTTATTGATTCAAAAATTACAACAACAGTATCTGAAGAAAAAAGGGAGGCAATCAAGAAAAGACTTGGAGAGGAAATCCGTATTTTAGGAAAGACCGAGAGTTATCTGATGGTTGGCTTTGAGGATGAGTATGATCTTTATTTTGCAGGAGATAAGGTGGAGAAAGGGGCTTTTGTGTCTGTAAAGGTGCTTGGTTCGGTAAATCCGGATGCCTGTGACAAGATGACCGGAGCAATCTGCCAGATTCTTTTAGAGGAGCTTGATATACCGGGAGATAAGGTCTACGTCTCGTATCAGGGAATCAGAGACTGGG
>CADBMH010000301.1 GCA_902795705.1 uncultured Lachnospiraceae bacterium
CATTCCGGATTTCTTCATCTCTGCCGATCACCGGATCTAATTTCCCGTCCTTCGCTCTCTCTACCAGGTCAGAGCCATATTTTTCCAGTGTATCATAAGTCGCCTCCGGATTATCGCTCGTCACCCTCTGGTTTCCGCGCACTTCGGAAAGCACTTGTAAAAAGCGCTCTCTCGTGATTCCACAGTCCTTAAAAAGCCCCTTGATCTCCTTGCTCGGATGTGCCAGCATACTGAGGAACAAATGCTCGACAGAAACATACTCGTCCCCCATCCGCTTCGCCTCATCCTCTGCATAGATCAGTGTCTCATTTAAGTATTTATCAATGTGCAGATCTCCTCCGCTGACCTTCGGTCTTTTCGAAAGAAGTCCCTCTACCTGTGCCAGAAAAGCCTCCGGCGCAATTCCCATTTTTTCAATAAGCTGACGGATCAGACTGTCCTCAACCTCCATCAAAGCAATCAGAAAATGATCTTCACCAATCTCCTGATGACCACGATCCATCGCTACCTTTTCCACATTTTGCAAAACTTCCTGTGATTTCTGTGTAAAACGACTGATGTTCATATGAATCCCTCCTTTCGAATCCACTTACTACCTATGTTATAACATTTTTCGTTAGCCAAGTCAAGCGTCGAGTGCTAATTTGATTTTTCTTAATTTTTTGCGTATAATGATTAACAGAATATTTTTATTTAATTCAGAAAGAGGAACTACGTATGACTCACTATAAATCTATCGGAATCATTGGCGGAATGGGACCTGCCGCGACCTGGGATCTTTTAAAAAAAATCGTCGAGCACACGGATGCGGCAGACGACCAGCACCACATTCATACCTATATTGACTGCAATGTATCAATCCCCGACAGGACAAATGCGATCCTCTACGATGCGCCTTCTCCGCTTCCTTCAATGATAGAAAGCGGCAAAAAATTAGAACAGATGGGAGCCGAGATTCTTATTATGTCCTGTAACACCGCGTACTATTATTATGATGAACTCTCTGAAGCATTATCCGTTCCCATGTTAAATATGCCGCGGGAAACAGCAAAATATCTAAACTATTCGGGATTTCAAAGGGTTGCCGTACTTGCGACGGACGGCACCGTAAAAAGCGGCATCTATACAAAAGAGCTGAATGCACTGGATATAGAAGCCATCTATCCAAAGGAAGAGCATCAACGGCTTTTGATGTCACTGATTTATGACGGGATCAAGCACGGCATCACGACAAAAAAAGAGCTGCCTAAGGCAGAGCTTCTAAATATACTGAATGATTTAAAAGAAAGAGGAGCAGAAGCCTTTATATTGGCTTGTACAGAGCTTCCGATCGCTTTTGACCTGATGGAGATTGATGCCAATACGATCGATCCGACACTCATTTTGGCAAAATCCGCCATCCGCTATGCAGGAGCCCCATTAAAGGATACACCTTGGTATCCGTAAAAACTGTAAACTACCATATGCGAGTGTGTGCACAAAAAAAGACAGGACATTTTATCTGTTCCTGTCTTTTTACTGTTTCATACATTACACCGGTTTTCCGTACAGAAAAGCCGGTTTCATTAAATTCTAACACAGAAATCCATTACACGGAAAAATCCATTCGTCCACCTGCCGGAATATGCTCCGTTGCCTTTATCTTACTCCAGTCTACAGAACGGATCTGCTCTAACAGATCCTCTACAGAATCCGCTTTCAAAGAAACCTTCTGCGTCGTCTTCGGAATGTGCGGAAGTGGATTATCCTTCGGCGCATTAAGCCGTTCCTTGGCTTCCTTCGCCTTCTGACGCTTCGCCTCTTCTGCCTCCTCTGTCTTCTGCTCTTCCTTTGACTTCTGGATCCGCTCTCTCTGCTTCTCGCTCATCTTTTCAAGCTCTGCAAAATAAGAAACCGTTCCGTCTTTTCCGATCGTAATGCCGATGCTGACAACATTATTCTCTTCATCTTCTGAAAGCTCTTCCTTCATCTGTGCCAGATTTCCGGTAGCCTCATCAATAATTCCAAGATATTTCTCCTTTGTTGCAGAATCTGCTGCCATAGCTTCTAAAGTCTCCGGATCGATCAGCACACTATATTCCTTTGTACCTCTTGAAAGATAAGACTGTGCTTCCTCATCCGTTTCATAGTCCGCAACAAAAAAGTCCATATTCTGATACTTTTCTTTCAATTCCTCAAGAAGCTTTTTGGCATTTTCAGAAAGCTGTACCTGATTTGATACTCCACTGTTTTCCTTTGCTTTCCCTGTCTTCGACGCACGCTCATATTTTCCTGTCTTTCCTGCATCTGAAGCTCCCTTTGCCTTCTGGTCTTTCTTGCCGGCATCATAAGAAAACTGCTGATATGCCCCATAACCATTAATTACACTCATTTTATCGCCCTCCTTTGCATAAAACTACAACTCCAAAATATCTACTAAAAGTCTGTAATTTTAATACTTTTACAGACAAATAGACACTCATTCTACATCTAATTTATCGGTTTATTATGTCAAAATATTAACCTTACAGTTCCGTATGTAAAAGAAATTCACAAAGCTTTCTCTCTTCCTCCGTATCCCTGCTGTTTAAGAACTGAACCGTGCCCTTTCCGGTTCTCTCCGTCAAAAGCTCCGCTTCCTTTAATCTTCTCTGCATTTCCTTCGCCGTGCCGTATCCGCCGTAAAAGATTTTTACATTCTCTCCTGCCACTTTTTTAATCATTTTTTCTACAAACGGATAGTGGGTACATCCAAGAACGATAGAATCAATCTGTTTATCCGATACCGTCCACAAAAGCTCTGTCAGGTACTTTTCCAACGCTTCACTCTTAAGCTCTCCCCGCTCAACAAACTCCATAAGTCCGGGGCAGGGCAGAGAAACGATTTCCGCCTGATCCTTATAACGCCCTAAAAGCTTTTGAAACTTTTCCTGACGTAGTGTCATCGGTGTCGCCATTACGACCACTCTGGAGCCCGGCGCATCTAACGCCGCCGGCTTGATCGCCGGTTCAATCCCGACGATCGGCAGCTCAGGATACATTTGCCTGAGAACCGCAACTGCAGCACTTGTCGCCGTATTACACGCCACAACAATTGATTTTGCATTCTGCTCTAACAACTTTTTAATATTATCTATCGTAAGGGAACGAACTTCCTCTAAAGATTTCGTTCCATACGGTGCATGAATAGAATCTCCCAAATAAAGATAGTCTTCATTCGGCATAATTTTTACCAGTTCCCTCAAAACACTGATTCCACCCACTCCCGAATCAAATACACCAATCGGAGCATTCTTCTCCATTTCCTAATCCTCCCATATTTCCTGCTAATGTTAAAAAGCTGCCATCTTCAGATAGCAGCTTAAATTTTTATAATCACCCAAAATGCCGGTTCCTGAATTTTGAGTCCTAGCATAAGCTAGGTGGGTTTCCGCATCGTCCACTCAGCCTTCCGCTCAAAGGCGGCATGACATCCTGAAAAAAATATAGGAATCCCTGTTCAAAAGTGTAGGTTCAAAATATCAGAAGTTGTCGTACATCCCAGGCATCCATCTCTTATCTTTATCCTTACTAAATAGTATATACATTTTTTGAAAAATTACAAGTAGAATTTTTATAAATTTCTCCATTTTAAGTTCCATTTTTGACCATTTTAATCAAAATCCTCTGTCGAAGTACATTCATCAAACCGGAAAAGAAACGAACTACCCTTTCCTTCTTCGCTCTCCACCCGGATATCACTGCCATGGCGGTTTGCTATTTTTTGTGCAATCATCAGTCCCAGACCGGTTCCTTTTTTATTCTGGCGCATTTTAGATGTATAAAATTTTTCAAATATATAAGGAAGTTCTTCTTTTTTTATCCCGACACCATAATCCCTGATACAGACAGAAAACTTTTCTTCTTCGCGCTCGATCGTAATCTCAATCAGATCATTCTCATTCGAAAACTTAATCGCATTATCTAAAATAACCAGAAACATCTGTCTTAATCTTCCATAATCGCCCAATACCAGGCAAGGTTCATCCGGAGCCCGAAAATTCCACTGAATATTTTTTTCTCTCCCTAGCTCCTCTACACTTCGTGAAATATCGCCAAAAATCTGCTGTAAACTGACCGGTTCCATTTCAATCTGAAATTCCGGATTCTGAATTTTAGACAATAAAAACAAATCCTCTACCAGTCTTTCAATCCCCTGACATTCCGCAAGCATGCGCTTATATAACTCGTCCACCTGTTCCTTCTCTTCAATCACGCCATCCGATAAGGTTTCTGTATATCCGCGGATTACCGTAATCGGTGTACGAAGCTCATGGGAAACATTTGCAAAAAAATCCATTCGGATCTGCTCTAATTCATCCCGCTCTTTTTTTGCCCTGCGCAGCTTGCCTGAAAGATTTTCCAATGATTTTTCCAATAACCCGATTTGCGACTGTGGTTTTGCTACCACAACCGGCTCATAATCGCCTTCCGCCAGTTTGGCAATATGTTTACTGAGTTTTGCCAGAGAACCGGACAGGATTTTAGAAAACAAAGCAGCCACAATATAAGCTACAATAATAGAAAAAAGCAGGCTCACAAAGAGAATGTATCTTCCCTCATCCAAGCCCATTGTCTGCTTTTTGATCATAGAGACCATTAAAACAGCGCCATTCGTCTCCTTGATTTTTTTTCCTTTGATTGGAATTGCCACACTAAGTGTCACCTGACCATATGTGCTGTCATATTTTGCATCAGAAAATACCTTTCCTTTTTTAAATGTATTCTTTAGAACCTCCAACGTACCTTCCGAAACATTTTCCGAATCAGCCATGGCATTTACATATTTTTCTGATAGCGGCTCCTTCGCCGCATCATTCGCTATGATCCAGACATCCGTATTCTCAGCCTGCTCCAATTCATCTACATAAGCATTATAATCTTCGAATTCCGGTTCCGCTCCGCTATCGGCGAATCCGGCTACCCGTTTCGAAATGATTTTTCCCTGCTTCGTCAGAAGTTCAGTATACGATCCCACATAGTTTTTCTGATACAACTGCATGAAAATATAGCTGGTTAACAGTCCGGTCAACACTAAAACCACTGCAAAGGAAGCATATATCCCCAAAACAACATCATGATTCCAGATTTTTTGCAATAATTTTATAAAAAACCGTTTTCTTTTTTTCGAACTCTTCGCCATTAAAAGTCCTCCGAATCGATTTCAAACTTATACCCTACACCCCAGATTGTTTTAATTCTCCAATTTTCATGCGGAACCGTATCTAATTTCGCACGAAGTCTCTTGATATGTGAGTCTACAGTACGGCTGTCTCCGTAATAATCATATCCCCATAAGCTGTCCAAAAGATTATCTCTCGTGAAAACCTTATTTGGATTTCCTGCCAAAGTCCACATTGTCTCAATTTCTTTTTTCGTCAGAGGAACCTTTTGCCCATTTACCGTAAAAGTATATTCATCTAAATTAACTACAATATTTCCGATTTCCAGAATACTTTCCTTGTCAGAATCTTCCGATGCCGTATCCACACGACGAAGGCTGGCGCGCAGTCTCGCCATTACTTCATTCGGACTAAACGGCTTCACAATATAATCATCCGCACCGATATCCAAGCCCATAATCTTATTATAATCCTCTCCGCGAGCTGTGATCAATAAAATAGGAACCGCAGATTTTTTCCTGATTTCTTTACATACCTCATACCCATCCTTTAACGGCATCATTACATCTAATAATACGGCAACAGGATTATAGTCATCAAAAAGCCGCTCTGTCTCTAAGCCATCCTTCGCGATTACCGGTGTATAACCCTCTTTTTTCACATAAGCAGATAAAATGTCCGTAATGTCCTTATTATCATCTGCAATTAAAATATATTTCATAACACTCCTCCTCACTCCTGTTTCTTATTTATATTAAACAACATAACAGGTAATTATGTCAAAAAAAAGTTTTTTAACCTTTTTTTGCCACTCTTTTGCCACTTTCTTACTTTATAGTAAGGATAATGTAATATCTTAGGAGGATACTTATTATGAAGATATATATAAAAAAAATCACCCTTTTGCTAAGCTGTCTGGCTTTAGCACTTAGTACGATATGTATACCTGAACAGAAGATACAGGCTGCCGGAAAGTCTGCTGCTATCCAGCAGGCAGATTCCTCTGGTTCTCAGGGTGATTCGGAAGCCTATACAAATGCAGACACGGATAATGATGTTGTATCTGTCGGGGAAGCTTCTGATGATACTTTTACAGATCTTTCTGTCATCGAAAATTCTCCACTTCGCAAATTGTATAAGGAGGCTACAAGTTCTGTAACGATTGACGAATACCAAAAAGACATCTTACAGTCAGATATCCACACATTGACTTTAAAAAATGTCACAGATGATATGAAAGTAACTTTCAAAAGTTCTGACACCGATGTTTTAAAAGTAAAAAAGATATCTGACAGCAAATGCCGCTATACCGGTGTGGGCTATGGAACTGCAAAAATCATTGTCACCGTTGAAATAAATACTTTTTTGTTTTTCTGGACAGAATCCGAAACCTTTAAATTGAAAATTTCCGTTACACCACATGCGGCAAGTGTAAAGTGGACAAAATCTGAAAAAACCATTATCGTAGGGAAAAAGGCAACGATCGGTCTTACAATCCGCCCAAGCATTTCAGAAGAGGTTCCGATTTTCCGCTCCAAGAATACAGAGATAGCTACAATCAGTGCAAAAGGAAAAATCACAGCAAAAAAGGTCGGCGTTACTTATGTGACAGCTACCATCGAAAACGGAAAGTCAGACCAGTGTAAAATCATTGTTAAAAATGCAGATTAAGAAAAATACATAACCTCACAAACCTAAACATAGTAAACCGGGAAATCGGAGTATATTATATACTCCGATTTCCCGGTTTTAGCATTATATTACACATGCAATACTCATACTGTTATAATAATTTTCAGCAGATAAATATCTTTTTCACCCGACATCATACCTCTATATATAACCGGCACCTTTTATAATCATACCACTCACTCCGGATATCGTTACATGAATGTAGCCATTTTCTACCTGATACATACTGCTTTCATTTGAATATCCTTCTCTGGTCGTTCGATAAATCGACAACATTCGAGTCTGATACTTCACACCCAAACGCCAAACCGGAAGGTCAACCTCTCTTGTCTCTTCTCCTCTGTTGATCACAATGGCAATCTGCTCCTTATCGTTAAACCTTCCATAGCTGATCAAGTTGTATTCCCCATGGAGAAAAAGAATGGAGCCCGTCTTTAAAACCTTATATTCTTTATGAATCGCAATCAATTCCTTATGAAAATCAATCAACTCATGATCTTCATGTCCCCATGGATACGCGCGCCTGTTATCCGGATCCGTCCATCCGCAAAGCCCCGCCTCATCACCATAGTAAATCGTAGGTGCCCCCGGCCATGTCATCTGAATCATAACGCCCAGACGAAATACCGCTTTATCGACTCCCTGATTTGCAGCTTCTGCTCCCCTTGAATTCGTACGCCCTACCTGACTGTTTGTTCTTGTCAGAAAGCGGGAATGATCGTGGTTGGAAAGCTCATTCATTGCCACTTGTAAAGATTGTGTACAAAACCTCGTCATAAAGTGACGCATGGAACCAAAGAACGCATCAGCATTCCCCTTTAAATCCTCTCTGTATTCATCGCTGTGCTTTTCCACGCCGGTCAAAAACCAGGTGATCGGCTCCATAAACGCATCGTAGTTCATCACCGTATCCCACTGATCACCACGCAGCCACTCAGTCGGATCTCCGTAATGCTCTGCCAAAATGATCGCATTCGGATTCGCTTCCTTTACATTTTTTCGAAACTGTTTCCAAAAGAAATGATTATATTCCGGCGAATGACCTAAATCTGCTGCCACATCTAAACGCCAGCCATCTACATTAAACGGAGGCGAAACCCATTTTCTGGCAATGTGCATAACATAATTAAATAAATCCGCAGAATCCTCATAATTTAACTTCGGAAGTGTATCGTGTCCCCACCAGCCATCATAATCATTATTATATGGCCAATTTTCCTCCCAAAACTTGAAATAAGTATGATACGGGCTTGCCCTGTCAACAAAGGCTCCCTTCGCATACCCCTCTGCATCCTCATAAATGCATTCCTTATCCAGCCATTTATTGAATGAACCGCAATGATTAAAAACCCCATCTAAGATTACCTTCATCCCCCTGCGATGAACCTCTTCAACAAATGCAATAAATAATTGATTGCTTGCTTCCAGATTTGCTTTATCCGTCACCCGACAGACATATTTGGTAGCAGACTTATTCGGATGGGGAAAATCAAAGCTGCCATCCTCACGCCGCTTCAAAAGCTCCCCCTCATCTTTGACAATCCGCCCGATATGCGGATCGATATAATCATAATCCTGAATATCATATTTATGATTAGAAGGTGAGACAAAAATCGGATTCAGATAAATCACTTCTACCCCTAAATCCTGCAGATAATCTAATTTTTGCATCACGCCTGCAATATCACCGCCGTAAAATTCTCTTACCCCCATTTCAGCAGGATATTTATTCCAATCTGTAACCCGCCTTGTCGAATCTCCAATATAATAATATTCATCATCCAGGACATCATTCGAGGGATCTCCGTTATAAAAACGATCCACATAAATCTGATAAAAAATCGCTCCCTTGGCCCATGCCGGTGTTTTGAAAGACGGCATCATCCAAAAATTATAATAGGTTTCCACGGAATTACAGACACCGACACTATTATAATAGCAGGTAATAAAACCGCTATGGATTTCAAAATAATATTCCATTCTTTCAAATCCCAGCTGTATTTCATACTCATAATAGTCAAAATATCTGTCATTATATGTTTTTCGCATTAGATAGCGCTCGTTATTATCCACAACCAGATATGCAGAATCTACATTTTCCCGTCCGGTCCTAAGTCGTATTGTGACAAAATCATTAACCTCCGGTTCCGCAGGAAAACGATAATTCTCTGTTCCATCGCTAAACAGGGCCTGTGGATTAAAAATCGATGTAAGGTTCTCTATATAAAGCTGCGTCTTCATTGCCGACGACATTTGATGTAATCTCATGTTTAAATCCATGCTTTTCTCTCCTATGTTCTGATTTGCACACGCTGACTATTTCTATTTTACCATATCGCCTATCGGCTCCATGTAGCACTCGTAAAATGCCAGTTCAAGCAAGCTTGACTGTCACTTTACTCATTTTACCATATTTAACCCTGTTTGTGTGCACTATTTCGCTTTTCTTTCACTATTTTAAGTAAATGTTCTCTTTCATTTTCCTCCGGATTTTCCAAAACCCGTTCTAAAAGCTCATTTAAGATTTCCCCAATCTCCGGTCCCGGTTTCATTCCCTCTGCAATCAAATCTTTCCCCGTAATATCTAAATCCCGGATGGAACATGCAGCTTCTGAATCCAAAACCCTTCTAAAGCGATCGATTGAAGACAGCAATGATGAAATTTTCTCATTAACATATTCGGGGTTTTGTGCATAAATATCACAAAATTTAACTAAAAACAAAAGCGGCATAAGTTCTTCGCCCACCTTAGATATAAGCTTCCGCATTGACTTTTCTGTATCTCCAAATGGAATATCATGAAATTTCACTAAAGTTTTCACCATTTTTACTGTTTCATTGTCATAAGTTAATGCGCGCAGCCTCTTTCCGGCAATTTTTTCACTTGCTGCCTGATGTCCATAAAAGTGACCGATTCCTTTTTCATCGACCGTTTTCGTCTCTGCCTTTCCCATATCATGAAACAACATTGTAAGGCACAGCATAGCCCGCTGCTTTTCTGAAACATACTCTATAAGCTCCTCTGCGCAAGAACGCACCTCTTCCGAAATAAATGAAAAATCCTTCCCCGCCGACTTTGTATGAAACAGTGCGTTCATCACTTCAATCCCATAAATCGTATGCTCCCCTACCGTATACACATGATGCGGATTTTGCTGTTCTAAATCCATAATTGCATCCAATTCCGGTAAAAAGAAAGCTGTCATACCTGTCTGGTACGCTTCCCTGAGCATTCCGGCATTTTTCCCCATTAGCAGCTTTGTAAGCTCTACACGTATTCTTTCCGCACTGATAAATTTTAGTTTTGAAACTCTTGGCAGAATGGCACTCCTTGTATTTTCTTCAATTTCAAAATCAAGCTGTGACGAAAACCGGATGGCCCGAAGCATTCGAAGCGCATCCTCATCAAACCGTGCCCCTGCCTCGCCGACACAGCGAATGATCTTACTCTCTAAATCTCTCACGCCATTAAATATATCGACCAATCCTCTTTTATGATTATATGCCATTGCATTGATTGTAAAATCCCTTCGCTCTAAATCCTTTTTCAGCTCATCCGTATACTCTACCGATTTCGGATGTCTGTGATCCTCATACTCTCCATCAATACGATATGTAGTCACCTCATAACCGACATGATTTTTCATGACCGTTACGGTTCCATGCTGTAAACCGGTATCGATTGTTTTAGGAAATAGCCGCTTTATCATCTCCGGCTTCGCCGATGTGGTAATATCCCAATCAGCCGGTTTTCTCCCCAGAATGGAATCTCTGACACAGCCACCGACTGCGTAAGCCTCAAATCCATGTTCTTCTAAGGTATGAATGATTTCCTCCACCATCTCCGGCAATACAATCTTCATAAGATACCGTCCTCCTGCTCGATAAAAAACCAATGCCTCTGACAGAGGCACTGGTTTACAATGATACATGTACTGGCTTTTATTGTTTCGGAGCCAAATAAAACCGATAATCATTTTTATTCCATATCAACCGATCAAAAATCATTCCATGATGCATTCTTTTTTAAAACATCCACCTTATCTAATTTCTCCCATGGAAGATCCAGATCATTTCTGCCAAAATGTCCATATGCTGCTGTCTGCTTATAAATCGGCTGACGCAGATTTAACATTTTGATAATCCCTGCCGGACGCAGATCGAAATTCTCACGGATTACATCAGCTAATTCCGCATTTGAAATTTTTCCTGTTCCGAAGGTGTCCACCATAATGGAAGTCGGATGTGCAACACCTATCGCGTAAGAAAGCTGAATCTCACAGCGCTTTGCCAACCCTGCTGCAACAATATTTTTAGCAACATATCTCGCTGCATAAGCGGCACTTCTGTCCACCTTTGTACAATCCTTACCGGAGAAAGCTCCGCCGCCATGACGGGCATATCCGCCATATGTATCCACAATGATCTTTCTTCCGGTCAATCCACTGTCTCCGTTCGGACCGCCGATTACAAAACGCCCGGTTGGATTGATGAAAATTTTTGTGTTTTCATCTACTAATTCTTTCGGAAGTACCTTATCAATCACATGCTTCTTAATGTCTTCATGAATCTGCTCTTGTGTAATTTCTGCTGCATGCTGCGTAGAAATTACAACCGCATTGATATGACAAGGAGTATCATTTTCATCATACTCTACTGTCACCTGGCTTTTTCCATCCGCTCTAAGGTAAGGAAGCGTGCCGTCTTTACGAACTTTTGTCAATTCCTTTGTCAAACGATGTGCTAATGCAATCGGATATGGCATATATTCCTCTGTTTCATCCGTTGCATAACCAAACATCATTCCCTGATCCCCTGCACCGATCGCCTCAATTTCCTCCTCCGACATCGTGTGTTCCTTCGCCTCCAAAGCCTTGTCAACACCCATGGCAATATCTGCAGACTGGCTGTCTAAAAGGATCTTCACCTCACAGGTATCACAGTTAAATCCCTTTGCATCGTCATCATAGCCAATCTCACGAATCGTCTCTCTTACGATTTTCTCATAGTCCACATTCGCTTTGGTGCTGATTTCGCCCATCACCAGAACAAAATCCGTCGTAATTGATGTTTCGCAGGCCACACGACTGTTTGGATCCTGCTCCATCAGTGCATCCAAAATTGCATCCGAAATGTTATCGCAGATTTTATCTGGATGTCCTTCCGTTACAGATTCAGAAGTAAATAATCTTTTTTCCATTGTACTTATGTCCTCCTTCCAGGGATTCTCTTGTTCCTAGACATCGTTATTTTACGAACGCAGCATATGATAAAATCAAGCAGGGAAGATAAAATCGCACCCTGCTCGCCGCGGGGCACCGGTCAGCTTTAGCTGACATCTGCCTGCCGGTGCCCCTGCGATACTTAAAAATCCGCCTGTCTGCACAACAAGCGGATTTGAAATCATATCAACTCCTCTTATTGTTCGATTTCTCGCTGAGATTGGCACCTTCCGTTTCCGGGGTTGCCGTGGTTTCACAGAGCCTTCACTCTCCACCACTCTGAATAAGAGTCCCCTTTATTTATATTTGATACTACTATAACCTATCTTCGGTCTTCCGTCAAGTACTATTTGCATGAGGTTCATTTACGGCTGTGCCCATAAAGAACCGTAATCATAGTTATCTCCTCTTGCAGCCCATTTTGTCCCAAGAATCGGAGTACCATCGGATTCAAAACCTTCCAATGAATACCCGACAAACATTTCTACATGATAGACTCCCTTATATCTTCCGTTTTTTGCC
>CADBMH010000302.1 GCA_902795705.1 uncultured Lachnospiraceae bacterium
ACAAGCTGGTTTTGATAATATTCAGGTTAAGGATATTGCAAAAGGAAAAAGTTTTGTAGTGATATATTCAAAGAATTAAACAAATTCCTGTTTGAAGTAGATTATGGAGGCAAAAGATTATGAACTTGACATTGGATAGAGCAAAGGAACTGAATAAGGATATGGTAACGGAGGATTCCCTCATCATACATTCGCTGAATGTCTGCTATGCTATGGGTGCTATGGCAGAGCATTTTGGGGCGGATAAGGAGCACTGGATGGCTGTAGGATATCTACATGATTATGATTACGAGAAGTATCCGGATGAGCATTTACAACATACCGAGAAGGAACTTCTTGCAGAGGGTGTGTCTGAGGAGGATGTAAGAGCAATACTTAGTCACGGATATGACATTGTGAACGAGGTAGAGCCTGTTACGGATATGGAGAAGAGTTTGTTTACCGTAGATGAGCTTACTGGTATCATACAGGCATGTGCGAGGATGCGTCCGAATGGTATCACGGATCTTGAGGTTAAAAGCTTAATGAAAAAATTTAAGGATAAGAAGTTTGCCGCAAAATGTGACAGGGAGACTATCAAAAAGGGATGTGAGATGCTTGGTATGGAGGTAAGGGATGTCGCTGAGATATGTATAAGCGGGATGAAACCTCATGCTGAGGAGATAGGACTTTTAGGGACAGGTTCGGCAAATTAGACAGATAGGTAAAAGGTTGAGAAAGTATGGGTAATATATGATTTGAGGATTTTTCGGAAGTAGGTGAGGTTATTGGATAGGTTTGAATTTAAGGTTTTTTATTTGATATATCAGGAAGCTCTTAAAGATAAAGAGCTTACTAGCTCTGTGAAAAAACTGTTTAACCCTATTTTTCAAATAAAAGGACCTTTTCCGAATAATCCCAAAAATAAAGATGAGGGCTTGGATTTAGAGATAGATACGAGAAGGGCGAGCGAGTGGACAGGAGAAAGGACTGTAAGAAGAGATGTTGCGCTGGCTGCGCAGGATGATGAGTATGTTGTCGAAGATGTTGCTTATAATTTTGAAAAAGAGTTAATTCCTAATGATTTGATTTCTGCTAAGGTTGAGGCTACGATTACGAAACTGTTTGACAAGGCAATAGAATGTGGCATAGATGACGATGTGCGTATTGACATTGAGAATGCACGAGACGAGGATAATATCCCCCTTATGTATGCATTATTATTTATATGGTCATTATATGTAGATTCTACATCGAATAGGAAAAAGCCTATGCCGAAGCCTACTTCGGAGGCACTTAGTAAATTTGAAGAGGAGATTAGGAAAAAATATAAGAAACCTAAGACTATTGTTCCTGATGTTGTTGACAATGAAGAAATGAATTATGTAAATGAATTACTTGGTGCGTATGAGGAGGCGAGTGAAAATTCATATGATGAGCCTGATGATGTAAAAGGTTCAGAATATGAGGGACATTTCAGACAGCAGAGAAAAAATTATTATCAGGCGGAACTTATACATAGAGAAATCAGGGATGTTGTGCGAAAAGATGAAGATGAGGGATTTGACACGCTCAAAGAAGAAATAGAAGATGGAATATATACTGTATCCCATAGACATTATGACTTAGGGTTGGATAAGGCAGATGCAGTTTTGGATTATGCTGGATCAATGCCTATATCACAGAATACCGGAGATAACATGCTTGGATGGGTAGGACCAGGAGAAAAAAGAGGAGTATGCCATATATTAGTGAATGAAAAAAGATTAAAGTGGTTGGAGGACGGAAAAGATGGAGAATAACCTTTTTAATTCCTCATTTGAGATGGAGCTTAGGGTTGTGTCCCTATTGTCTGAAACATCAAAAGAATATATTTCGGTGGAGAGAATACTTGCCATTGACTTTCTCGCTTGTTATGGGAGAGTGTTTGGTATTTCGGAATACAATTTGCATGGTGATAACTCATTAATGTATGCGGAGATTTCAAACAGACGTAATTTGATAAATGAGGCTATAAAGCCGTTAGTTTATAAGGGGCTTGTGGATGTAAAGGTGGATAAAGGTTATTATTACAGAATAACTGATACAGGAAAGAAATATGTTGATTCATTGGAAAGTGATTATGCAAGGGAGTACAAGCAATGTGTGAATAAAGCTGTATGTGTGGCTTCAGATAAACCTGATAGAATATTGCTTGGTGAAATCAATAGAAGTTCATTAAGAAATGAGAGGTGATTCGATGTTTTACTTGAAAAAGCTGATTATTACAACGAAAGATGAGAATAAATCTACTATAGAGTTCAGTAAGGGATTAAATATTATTTATGGTCCGTCTAGGGTGGGTAAATCTCTTGTTGTTGACTTTATTGATTTTATGTTAGGAGGATCACCGGAAAAGATAATTGAAAATCCTATTGGATTCAAAAAAGTGGCACTTATTATAGATGTCAATGAAAAGTCAGTGACTTTGACGAGAGAGATAGGTAGTAATGATATAGAAGTCTCTGGTCTGGCTGACGATATAGATAATGGAGTATATAAAGCAACGAGGGCTAATAAAAGTATATATCAGTTTTGGTTGAAACTGATGGGGATAGATGACGAGGTGAAAATTGCATCGAAGTTAAATACATCTCCGCAGAAGTTAGGTATCAGGACATTTAAGCATATTTTTCTTATTGATGAGGATAATATGTCAGAAACAAAAAGTATATTAAAGAATCCAGAAGAGTATAAGTCTAATGTGCCTGTTCCTACAATAATGTCGATTATATATTTGGCGACAGGTAAAACATATACTGATGGCAAACAGGTTTTGTCTGTCAAGGAGAAAAGAGCAGCAGACAAGGCAGTTGACGCATTAGTAGATAAGAGTCTTGAAAAATTAAAAAGCCAGAAATTTGATGAGATGATAATTCCGAAGGATGAGATTGATCCTGATGAACTTGAGCAGAGGATGGATGCTACAAAGCAAGAAATTAGGGATGCAGAGGAAAAAATAGATAAGCTAACTCAAGAAAATATACATATTTCAGAAGAAATTTTGAATTTGGATAGAAGAATGCATGAAACAAGGGTGTTGAGGGGAAGATATGATGATTTGATGTCTCAGTATGAATCGGATATAAAACGATTAACCTTTATTGCGGAGGGTGATATCCATACAAACATCGTTCCTAAAATTGATAGATGTCCATTTTGTAATGGTGAACTGTCAAAAGAAAAGGAAGAGTCTTGTATTGATGCGGCAATTGCTGAGGTGGAGAAAATTCGTCTGCAAATACAGGATCTTACTGAGGCTCAGGCTGATTTAGACGAGGAAATTGAACAGATATCTATAGAGCGTAAGGATAAGGAGGCAAGGAGAATTGAGATAAGAGGACTTATAAGTGAAGAATTGAACCCAAAACTCTCTGAACTTACAAATATATTAAATGGATACCGAGTTGCAGTAGGTAGACAAAAAGTCGCAGAGCTTATGGATAGCTTTTCAGATACTATTATTGAGGGTAGCAAATCCGTTAAGGATGATACTGCTATACCAGATAACATTGATATCAATAAAGCTATTGATGAGGTAATGACAGAACCGTTAGAATATTGGCTAAGAAAAATTTTAAAAGAAGCTGATTATGATGAGTTTGATACGGTAGAGTATGATTATGACAAATCCGATATAAAGATAGATGGAATAAGAAAAATGGTTCAAGGTCAGGGGTACTGTGCTTACTTAAACGCTGTAATGGCAATAGCATTGCAGAAGATGCTGATTGGATACAATCTATATGCACCGAGGTTTTTGGTTCTTGATTCTCCGATTTTATCGTTATCAGAGAAAATGAAACCCGGCGAAAAAACAGCATCAACGAGAATGAAAAAGGGGCTGTTCAGGTATCTTGATCAAGAATGTACGGATTTTCAGTCAATAATCATAGAGAATGAAATTCCTGATATCAAATATGAGAATGCTAAATTGCTTAAGTTTACTCAAGATGATAATGTAGGCAGATATGGATTGATTGAATCATATCGAATGAGCTAAATACGCATAATATGTTAATTAGGGCTATCCTTGTGGGTAGCTCTTTTTTTGTGCTCAAAATCATTTATGCGATTTCATGCGACTGCTTGCGACTCCATGCGGAATACAATTTTTAAAATTTATGATAATCTTTGGTCATGTAAGGAAGATGTAAATCTTCTTGGTAGTCAAAAATCATAGTTACAGAAGGGAGATGCATGTTATGGCAGAATCTGTTGTTTATTTGAATTTGGATAAGGAGGCAGCTTTTATTGCTGAGGTGACAGGCTGCTCTCTGGAACAAGCGGACACATTCGTAGACTTAGAGGACGATTACTACGATTCAATTGGTCTGAATGTCTACGAGCTTGATGTCACGCATGAAGAGCTTCGATCTGATGTGGTTGTGGATGATGAGGACATAATCAAGTATGTATGTGGTAGGACAGATAAAATATCCAGAGATCTCTGCGAGAGGATGTTAGAGGCAGAGTACAAGTATTTCGTAGAGAACGGAATTGCCGAGGAAGGCTGAAATTCCGTGTCAAACACAATCATTCATTTCTGTCCACCCTGCGAGCGTTTAACATATTCTTTTCTGCAATATAAGATATAGGTTGCAGGGTGGATAGGCAAGGATGAAATTTGCTCCCTGAATCGGCATCCCCCGACATTACAGGGATGTCGCTTTAGGAAACAAAACATATTCCTCTGTTACCTTTAACCAAGGATTGCGGTTAAAAGCCGCATTTACCGGTAAATGGCGTCTAGCTAACGCTAATCCTTTCATTTAATTATGAAAGGAGCGTATCATTATGAATGAATTACGCAGAGGTCAGCTTTGGCTGGCAGATTTAGGAACTATCAACGGCAGCGATGATCACATCAAGAGGGGCATCCGTCCTGTGGTCATCGTATCTAACAACAGGGCTAACGAGAACAGCCCTGTGATCCATGTCGTTCCTGTAACGACAAAGGTGAGGAGGAGAAGCTATCTTCCTACCCACGTATTTCTGAACGGTTTTCACACTCCCGGCTTACATAGCCACAGTGCAGCGACTTGTGAGCAGGTGCAGGCTATCAACACAACGGAT
>CADBMH010000303.1 GCA_902795705.1 uncultured Lachnospiraceae bacterium
ATATATCTTGCCACCTGAATATAGGAATAATTCATATTGATATCACGCAGAATAAAATCAACCTCTAATTTCCCGATTTTACCAATATTGATCTCATATCCTCTGCTCTTTGCATAATTATAAACAATATTTTCCAGAACCGGTCCATATTCAATCCTATTCCGCCTCTAAACCGGACTTTTTTTAACATTTTTATCAAAAAAGTCCGGTTTAGAGGCAGAAATCCTTTCTAAAGTTTGCACTGATACTCTTGACAGAAAGCGTTCCCCAAGTTATCCCGTCTTTTAATCTCACAAAAGCAGGAGATACTCTAAAACGCCTCTTATTTTAGGTGTTATCTTTCTACAGACTTTTCTTTTATATCCTTGATTGATTAACCTCTCATCCAAATAACAGTAATAGAAAATTTTTTTCAAATTATTCAAACTTCTTTATAAATTTCGCATTGAATATTCACATCCCAGTTTTTCCATAAGCCATCCAATAAAAATGATTGCAAGGATAACTAATACAATAATCCCTAACATGATTTTCCCTCCTATTTTCTAATCTGGTTCATCAATCTCTATACACAATCTCCCTGTATCATCAATACTTCGGACAAACTCCTGCCTGTCCGAAGCATGCAGCCTCATAAAAGGAAATGAGCCAGACTGTTCCTGCTTTTTATATCCTCCCGAGCTATCAATAAAATAAATTTCCATGTGTCTAAAGAAACCGTCGGCATTATTTTATCAATAATATTTTCAAAAGCATTTAATTTATTAAATATTCCCATCCTATTCTCCTTTACTGCTGTAGCTGCATCTCTAATTCATCAGAAAATTCATACTCCTGATAATCCTTCCTCATGCGAGCCAAATATTCTTCCGGTATTTCACTCGCTTGAATACTTTTTTCTGCAATAGTCTCTTTCCATTTAGTTCCAACCCTAGAATAGTTTTTCGATATTTCTTTTGCAGCTTCTCCCATTTTCTTAAAAAATATTTTTGTTCCTTCCAATACACCCTGAATCACAGCTTTTAATTTATCATAAACTCTATGTAACCAAGAAACAATGGTATTCCCACAAGCTTTTCCTTTGCTTTTCATCTGGAAAATCAAATTTGATTTGAAAAGGAATCCGGCGCATGAATGCCGCATCTTTTTCTACAGCAAATGTAAAAATTTTCACTAAATTTTTAGAAGTTTCTCCGACATATTTCGATTCAATCTCCGCATAATTTACGAGCACAACCTTTTTATCAAGCTGAGCTGCAATTGCATGTGCTGTCATTGTTTTTCCTGTCCCTGGTTCTCCATAGAGATTGATAAAAAGCCCTCTCTTCTCCGGATACAGCTTTTTCATCCCCCACCGGTTCATCAGCAAATCTTTGTATTCCTCATATCCTATTGCAACCTTAATATCGTATGATTGCTTTTCGGTTAAAACAATATTTTCAAATGTATACTGCGGCTTTTGCAAAGTATAACCTTCTATATCTTCGGCTGACTTTTTCATTCCTTTCTTTTTTTCTTCTTTCTCATCACCTTCCTTGCGATAATTCAAAGGCATTTTACCATCCTCCTTTCTACGCTTTTACATAACTGTGTGTCCCTGCCGGAGAAGCTTTGCACTTTCCTCCGACCAAAGCTCCCGGCTTAGATGATGCCATCGTCTTTCTGCCACACTTTCTGCATACCCACTGCACCATCTTTTTTGGCATATTTGCAGTTGCCATACGGTCACCTCCATCCCTTGTATCATAATATTTTTTCTCAAAACTTCTTCTCCCCTACCCTTTCAAAAGCTGTCTCACCCTGTTCTCGGAATATCCGTATTTCCTTGCCAGCTCCTTTGCATTTCCCCCATCATACTCTTCCCTGATCTTCTTCACGACAAACTCACTGTCAAGGAATCTGGACGGAAAGGAAATCTGCAGCCCCTTAAACCGTTCGTAAAGTGTATATGCCGCATCTACTCCCACAAGCTCCGCAATATCCCGATAAATACCGGCTAACGAGCTACATTCAACATTCTTCATTTCCTCTTCCATCTTCACACTCCAATTCCTCTGTAATTCCCGCCAGCCTGTAAACTTTTATCTAATTAAATATCAAACTAATCCCCCATAAATAATAAGTGTTTAGGCTGATAATGTACATTTCAAAATACAAAGTAATTTACACAGTAATTCCTCTTGTATTTTATCTTTTAATCACTTCTCTCATTGCCATCTTA
>CADBMH010000304.1 GCA_902795705.1 uncultured Lachnospiraceae bacterium
TCAGAGGATAAAGTGGAGGGCAGAGACATTTTTCATGACCATGTTTGTGCCTGAGCGAAGCGAAAGGAATGGTAAAAATTATGAAAAAGAAAAGAAATATTTTTTTCTTTTTAGGAATCATACTGCTCACCATGGCAGTTTTTGAGGCAGAACCTGCAAAGGCAAAAATTCCTTCCGAGAAAAAGATAAAACTGGGAACAAGCTATCAAATTGCAGCAAACGGTGCAAAGTTTCATAGCAATGATACTTCGATTGCATATGTGGATAAAGAGGGAAGGGTTACTGCAAAACAGCTCGGCAAGACAAAAATCAGGATAAAAATTGGCGAAACCACCAAATATCAAAAGGTAAATGTTGTCGTAAACGGGAAAAAAACAAGAAAAATTAATGTTTCCACAGGAGAGATTTCTGTGATATCCAATGATATTTCTTTTCGAACTCTGTCGGTGCAAAATAATACAGATGGCTTAACCGAAAATGATAATGAACCGGTACAGGAAATGCTTGAGTTTACTCTTCGTGTAAAATTGAAAAATGTCGGGGAAAATACTGCAAAAAAGGTTTTCCTATATGGAAGTCTCGGAGATCAAACATATAAGCTTAATTATGGTTCAATGGCAGGTGAACAAACAAAAATGGTTACACTCTCAAAGCTTGTAGAACCATCGGTTGTAGAGCAGGGAGATCAATTTATATTAGAGAAATTAGTTGTTTATTCTAATAAAATGTATACCTCTTATGATTATGAGGAGAAAGAAACAACCCTTCACTATGGGACAAAGGATAAAAAAGCTCCCGTAATTTCCGGTTTTGTAGGAAAGAACAGCTATAATGGGAAGATGCCATATATGGTCATATATTCTGATGATAAAGATTATGATTATTTTCGATATGTATCTGCAGAGGATGACCGAGAGGGAAAAGTAAAGCTGACCGTAAACACAAAAAATGTAAATTTCAAAAAAGCGGGTATATATCGGATTACTTATACGGCTGTAGATAAGGCTGGAAATACTTCGAAAAAGACAGCTAAAATTGAAGTAAGAAAAGCAAAGCGTGTAGACCACTATGCAGATGAAGTATTGTCAAGGATAACAAAATCCAACTGGTCTGTTTATAGAAAAGCAACCGCTATTTATAACTACACCAGACACCATATTTCCTATACCGGGTATTCAAATAAAAGCAGTTGGGAAAAAGAAGCCATTCATGGACTTCGTACCGGAAGAGGGGATTGCTTTACCTACTATGCGGTAGCCAGAGCACTTTTAACAAGAGCCGGGATTCCAAATATTGTGGTAAAAAGGTATCGTGGTGCAGGGCATCATTGGTGGAATATGATCTATGTTAAGGGAGGCTGGTATCATTATGACTGCGGACCAAGGAATGGCGGAGGCAGGTTCTGTATGCTGACCGATGCACAATTAAAACAATATTCCCGGACACATGGAAATAAATATATTTGGAACTATTCCGCAATACCAAAATCACCAAAAAAGAGATTAACAACAATTTTCTAAATCACAGCTATTTTCAAAAACCACCGCCCCGCAGTTCCTGCCTGCCGGCAAAATCCTGTGGGGCGTTTTGATGAAACATCTGTTTAAGGAACTGCACAGTTCCTTAGACAAATTCTATTTTAAGTGTCTTTCCCATTGCGTTTGCAAGCCTTTGAAGTGTTCTGACCGACGGATTTGCATTTCCATTTTCCATTTTACTAATATCTCCCTGCGCTATTCTTGAACGCAAGGATAGCTCCTTTTGCGTCAAGCCTTCCGAATTACGGGCATCAATCACGGCCTGCATAATCGTAAACTCCGGTTCGAGAGCCTCATATTCCTTCCGAAACTCATCATCTCGCATCTGTTCTGCAAGAAAATCATCAAAATTAGTCATCTCTCTGCTCCTTTCTGCTAAGATAATCTGCTCTATACCGCTTAGCCAGTTCAATTTCTGATTTCGGTGTCTTTTGGGTTTTCTTAGTAAAACCATTAGTTAAAACAATCTTTTTTCCAACAACAAAAAATACAGCACTCTTGATATATCCGAACCGGCTCCGAACCATCTGCTTTTTCGTAAAAAATAATCTCAAATTCCTCCATCCATTCTTCTCCAAGCAAAATATAGGATATATCCTATACTCGGTATAAAATATAGAAACCGAATTGTCAAGTTTTTTGCAGCATAAACATAAACATGAAGCAATGCGTGAATAGCAGCCAATACATAATATTGCACACAAAGTGTTTGACAATGCGTAATATTACGCATATAATGTAAATATAGTCATTGATTCGCTATAGAAGGGAGGAAATATGAAGACCTCAGAGCTTTTGAAGCTGCTCCGAAAAAATGACTGTCAGATAGTAAGACATGGAGCCGGTCATGACATCTGGAAGAATCAGACAACAGGCAATCAATTTTCGGTTCCACGCCACAAAACAGAAGTCAAAAAAGGGACGGCAGAGAAGATTTTGAAGGAAGCAGGACTTAAATAAACCCTGATTCTTAGAAACGGCGCGGAGATTCTCTTAAATCAATATAAAATAACAAAAAGCGAAAAAGAAAGGAGAAAGTCATGGCTAAATATGTTTATCCGGCAATTATTGAACGGGCTGAAGATGGGTGCAATGTAAGTTTTCCGGATATGCCGGGGTGCTACACCTGCGGGGAGGATTTAGCAGATGCGGTTTCTATGGCAGAGGATGCATTAGCATTGTGGCTGTATGATTTTGAAGAAAAGGGGGAAGCAATAAAACCGGCATCCGAAATCAAAGATATATCCTGTGCCGAAAACGAAATTGTTACTCTGATTTGCTGTGATACATTGGAATATCAGAAAATGTATAATAAAGCCGCAGTCAGAAAAACATTATCTATTCCGGGCTGGCTGAATTATGTTGCAGAAAAAGCAAATGTTAATTTTTCTCAGGTTTTGCAAGAAGCGTTGAAAGCAAAACTGGGCGTGAATTAAATTTTTAAACCTGTCAAATGAAAAACCACCGCCCCGCAGAGCCTGCCTTCCGGAAAAATCCTGCGGGGCGTTTTGATGAAACATCTGTTTAAGGAACTGCACAGTTCCTTAGACAAATTCTATTTTACCACCTAAAAAAATATCATGCATACATTCCTGCTCAAACAAGCTTTTACTTCACCTTATTTGCCACATAACGGATATTTTTTACCTTTTTATTGGAAATCTCAAACTGCAGCTTGGTATTTCCTTTAATATAAGTGTAGATTCCAAAATTCGGTTTCTGGCTCCCATACTTCTTTTTGACTGCCGACTCGTCGGAGCCAATCTTAATGCCCTCTTTTGTGGACACTCCATTTGTGCGGAAAGTAATTCCCTGCACATACTCAGCGCCCTTGTCGGTCTTTGAATAGGTCTTTAAAATAAAATCCTTGTACTGATAGGTACGATCCTTTCCTTTATAAGCACAGCTTTTTTTCACTGACTTTTTGATTGGCTTGCCTGCTTTTTTAATCAGCTTTTTCGCCGCGGAATCCATCGTCACCGTAACGCCGCTGTATTTGAACTTATAGCCCGCTGCCGCCTCCGGGACCGCTACGGCACTCCCTGCTACCACAAGTGCTAAACTGACTGCTGCTAATTTTTTTCCTGCTTCTTTCATTTTGGTATCCTTCCTTTCTGTTTTCTTGTATAGAATCAATTTGTCCATCTTTATGGACACAGGAAAGCTTCAAAGAAGCTTCCTGAAAAATATATTTGCAAAAAGCTTAATACGACTTAATCTCACCGTATTTCTTTAGCTCTCTTTGCTGTGCCTGTTTCATATCTTCATAAAACTTTAGCTTTTTTTCATAAATCTTAGAAAGTCCGGCATCCTTCCTATGATCCGGAATTTTATACTCCTCCTGCAGCACCTTTCCCAGATACTGCGACAATTTATCAGCACCGCTCAAATTCATATGCAGCCCGCCGTCATAGGTATCGGTCTCATAGTCAATTCCGGTTTCTTTTAAAAGCTCGTAAAAATTAATATAAGGCAGGTCATATTTTTCTGCATATTTTACGACCTGTTCATTTTCCTCCTCATACCAGCGGGGTGCCAGACTCGGCGCTTTAATAAGAATCAGCTTCATTCCCTTTTTCTCACACAGGGTACGCAGCTTATCCAGATATTTCATCGCATAGTCAGAAAAGGTTCTGTCCTTTCCGGAGGAACTCCCTGCCGTATCCTTATCCGGCTCTACGATGCCGGTATCAGATTCTGACTCTCCTGTATCCACATCACTCCATGGATCGTCAATGTCATCTGACTCCGACTGCCCACCTGCATCTGCCTCTGCCCATGGATCATCAATCTCATCCGGCTCTACCTGTGTGCCCGCATCAATCTCTGCCCAGGGATCATCGATTTCCTCATTCTCTTCGCTCTGCTTTTTCTCCTCCTCGGTTCCGAAAAGCCA
>CADBMH010000305.1 GCA_902795705.1 uncultured Lachnospiraceae bacterium
AAATAATACGGCGAACCCGCCAAATCAAAATCTGCCATAGTAATCTACCTCATAATGGAAGTAACACTAAAAAGCTGCCTTTTTCTCCTCATCAGAAAGTGTCTCATTCATACTGCCGGTCCGGTATCCCAAAAGATCCAATGTCACATAGGAAAAACCGATTTCTTTGAATTCCCTGTAGACCTTCATCCGCATCTCATCTGACAGCATACGGGAAATATCCTGCGGCTCCAGTTCAATCCTCGCAATCGTATCATGGATCCGGACACGAAGCTGGCGAAATCCCAGATCCAGTAAAAACTGCTCTGCCCGGTCCACCATCAAAAGCTTTTCCTCACTGATTTCCTCACCATACGGAAAACGACTTGCCAGACAGGCGAAAGAAGGCTTCTCCCAGGTCGGAAGCCCGAATTCCTTCGAAAGGGTACGAATTTCCTCCTTTGTCAGTCCCGCCTCTCTGAGCGGACTTTTTACCCCCAGCTCGTCAATAGCAAGAAGACCCGGTCTGTAATCCCCCATATCATCCAGATTCGAGCCCTCGATCACTGCTTTCATTCCCTCCTCCTTTGAAACAGCAATGATCTTTTCAAACAGATTATGCTTGCAAAAATAGCAGCGGTTTTTCGGGTTCTTCACAAACTCCTCAATCTCCATCTCATGTGATTCCAAAATAATCTGACGCACTCCCGTCCGCTCACAAAACCGCTTTGCTTCCTCCAATTCCCGCTTCGGAAAGGAACAGGAAACTGCCGTTACCGCAAGTACCTTCTCTCCCAAAGCCTCCTTCGCAGCGTATAGTAAAAAAGTCGAATCCACGCCACTGGAAAATGCAACCGCCACACTTTGAAGCTCCTGCAGATTTGATTGTAAGGTTTCGTATTTTTCCTTTAACCGTCCGCTAATCTGTCCCATATTTACCTCCTACTTCAAATGATTATAATAAAAAATCGCAAGATTCGTCCTATCCCTAAGCTCTAACTTACTTAAAATCCCACTGATATAATTTCTGACAGTTCCCTCAGACAGAGACAATTCCTTTGCGCACTCCTTATTCGAAAGGCCATGCGCCACACAGCAGATCAGCTCATATTCCTGAGCACTGATGCCCCACCGTTCATAATCACATATTTTTTCAGAGGGCTTTTTTAAAAGTTCCGGAATCTTTTCCATCACATCACTGCCAAAGACGGTCTGCCCCTTTCCGATCGCCCTTAGCGCCGGAACGATGCTTTCATATTCCTGTTTGATGATATAGCCTTTTGCTCCAATCGTCAATGCCTTTACAATATATTCATCATCATTAAAGGTCGTCAGAAACAGAATCTTCGCGGAAGGATTTTTTCCGATAATCTCCTCTCCCGCCTCCAATCCGGTCATATCCTCCATACGAATGTCCATTAAAAGTATGTCCGGTTTATGTACCTCATAGAGTGCAATTGCCTCTCTTCCGAAATTCCCCTCGGCAACAACCTCCATATCCTCATTGGCTTCAATAATCATTTTTAAGGAAGCCGACACAAGTTTATCATCATCTATGATTAAAATTCTCACACTAATCCTCCTGTCCCCTTCTCATTTGTGCTTTTTCTGGGAATCGTGATAAAAATCCGAAATTCCTTTCCCTTTGATATCTGTACCTTCCCACCGACACTATACACCCGGTTTTCAATATTGGCAAGTCCCATCCCCCTTTGATCCTCATATTCAAAATCCGGAACAGACCTGCCTTGCTCCCCCTGCATATAATCACAGATCACAAGCTGATACATCGAAGGATGCTCCCTGAATGTAATGCGCACCGTGTCATTTGTACTATGCTTTATAATATTGGAAACCGCCTCTTTCACCACTCCGATTACAACATTTTTCAAATCTCCCGAAATGTTATTTTCAAAATCCGTTTCAAGCTCTAAGGTATATCTCTCCTTTAACGGCTCCGTAATCTGAAGGAATGCCATCTCTAAATCAATCGACTCATCATGCAGATCATGGACACCGGCTCTAATATTGTTCATAGAAAGATCTAAGGTTTCCTTTAAATCACTTAACTGCGAATGCAGAGGCTCCTCCTTATAAATCGTAAACAATGCCCCCAGCTGCAAAATCGCCCTTGTCAGCGTATGTCCGACATGATCATGGATTTCCCTCGCAATCCGGTTTCTCTCCTTTAACTGCGCCATATAGGTTTCCTGTTCCTTCATTTCCATAAGTTCATAATGCTGTTCCTTTAATTTTTCTTCCTTTACCGAAAATTCATCCCGAAGCTTTTTATAATGATATGTAAGCTTCTCCCATCTGACTGCCCGTACACTGAGATAGCAGGAAATAAAAGAAAGAACACCTGTGTAAATACACCAGAAAAGAGGGACTCCTTTACTCCCCGCATAAAAAAGAGACCATGCCGCAAGCACCATGCCGCAGTAATTTTTCACAACAAAAAGATCATATACAATAACAGGAATAATCACAACTAAGGCAGGAGAAAAAAACGGCAGAAGCAGTGAAAAAAATTGAACAAAAAAGAGAAAAAAACGGCTTCGTTTTTTCTCCTTTAAAGACCGGTCACCCTCTATCCGGCAGACTAATGTATAGCTGAAAAAAGTAATACTTAAAGTAATATAGATAACAACAATAAGGTATCTGCCGGCAAACAGCTTTGCCATGGCAAATACCATCAGAAAAAAAATCCATATACGGTCCGTAAATTTTATCATTTTCTAACCTCCATGCTGCGAATGTAATGAGCAGCTGATGGTTCAAGTTTGTGCGAGGATTTCGCAGCACAAACTTGCTGGAGTGAAAAATTTATTTTTCACTCTTTTTCTCCTACGACATTGCATTTTTCCTCGCACTCGATATCGCAATTCCAAGTGCAAGGCAGACAACGCCGAATAATAGCTCCATCGAAAAATTCTTTAACAGACCGGAAAAACGGACACCCTTATCAATCTGTTCCAGGCTCACCGCATACCAATAGGTCGGCAAAAACTTTCCTACTGCCTTCACCCCGTCTCCGAGGATGGAAAGCGGTACAAAGATTCCTCCCAGAAAAGAAAATCCCAAACCAATGATATTGGTGATCACATCCTTCGCCTTCTGAATTCCCAAAAAGGAAAAGGCCGAAATCAGAATCAAAAGCGTTGTAGTCACAATTGTAAAAATAAAAAGATTCAAAGCTGCAAGCAACCATTTCCCTGTAAAAAGATCATCCGTAAGGAACAAGGACGTAAACGCAAACAGAGCTAAAAATACGATAAAAGAAACCAATGCGCCCCCTGCCACAAGAGCAATATTTTTCGTCACATTGCTGACTGCTGAAATATCTGTCCTGTCCTTGATATCCTTTTGACTGAAGATTAAAATAACCGGAAGTACCGTAGATAAAATAATCGTCATCACGGCATAAGGCAAAAACAAAAGTAAACTGTAAAATTTACTGTGCGTATTAGAAGATGTATTTTCCTTTCCCTCAAGCTTTACGAACTTAGAAAAATCATTTGTCTCTTCTGTCTCCTTGATTGCTTCCTCCAGAGAAAGACCTGTCTTTTCCATACGGGCAACTCCCTCAAGATAAGAGCTAAGCTGCATATTGATAAAAACACCGGCAGCCTGCCCCTTGTCAGAAAGGCTCTCCACCTTTAATGGCTCCGAATCTCTGTGCTTCTCCTCAAAGCCCTTTGGAATCGTAATATAAGCACTCATCTCTTGATAATACAAAAGATCCTTCACAAGCTCCGGCTCATATGCCGTTTCCTCAACCGTATGCTGCTTTTTTAAAAAACCGATAAATGCTTTAGAAAGTGCAGACTTATCTTCATCTGCAACTGTGATATGATAGCTCTCATTTCCGTATTTTTCTTCCTTTTTCGTATCACTGTACTGTGAAGCTACCATAAATGTCATGAACGCACAAATTCCAAAATAAATGCAAATCGCAATTTTATAGCTCCATGCCAATTTACAAAATGCTTTAAAGACTTGCATAACTCTTCCTCCTTGACATCAAAAGACCGGCTACGATAAAGACAACCGTAAGAATAATCGTATATAAAACCGACCGGTAATACCGACCCGATACTCCAAACATATTTAAACTGTAGAAGGCATCCGTCAGAACCGAAGAAGGATTGATCCGGTTGATAATAGGCATATTCTTCTCAATCAACACTTTCATTTGTCCGAACATCAGTCCGGATAAAAAGCCGCCGCCTACGATCACCACTGTCAAAATACTATTCTTCGTCTTATAGGTCATCGTTCCGATATGTCCGATAAAGAACCCTAATGCCACTCCTAAACCAGTACCGAGAGCCGCCGTCAGATAAATATACCCGGTATTGCCGCCAAAATTGATCTGTAGTCCGTAGATAAAATAGGTCAGACCGATCATTGTAATGGCCGTCTGGGTAAGAACCGCCGCAGCCAGTCCCGCAAACTCATAAGTCCCCTTATTCATCGGTGATACATTGACCCTCGCCCCTACATCTGACAGGTTTGCCTGACAGCTTGTCGGAACCTCAAGCCCTGCCATAGAAGCCATCATGCACATCATTGCGATCAGACTGTAAAAATAAGCTACATACGGATCCTTATTATCTCCAGAAAGAGATTTCTCACTCACAAGTGAAATCTCTTCATTTAACCCCGAAAGAGCCTCTTTGACATCAGATGGATTATGTAAGATTGTCTCTACGATAAGCGCCGAATACTGACGAAACACACTCACAACGCTTGTCAGAATGCTCTGATGGATACCGCTTTCTGATACCATCAGCTTAATGTCACGAATGTCCCTTACATCAATGATGCCATCTACTTTCTCTGATTTCAAAAGTTTTTTTGCTTTCTCCACGCTGACACTTTTGACAGCTAACATCTTCGTGCCATCTTCATATTTCAAATCCCCCAAAATCTCCTCAAAGGAAGTATTCTTTGGGAGTTCCACACCCGCAAGCTCCGGCTCATTGCTAAGATCAAACTCTGCAATCGTGCTGAACAGATCCCCCTCTACCAGTGCAACCGGTATCGATGTATTTTTATCGCTGTCATAGATGGAAGAAAACGCCACATAGAACAAAGTCCCTAATGCCAGTGAAAATACAACGGACCAGATTAACATCTCTTTACTTCTCAGATTCATTTTAATGCGATTTATAAAAATATGAAAAAACATTTCATCACTCCTTATCTCTCAGTTCTTTCCCTGTAATCTCTAAGAATACATCATTTAACGACGGAAGCTCTGAGTAGATCCGGTCATAATTCATCTGCTTCTTTTCCAGATACTCTGCCACGTGGACGATATTGTGCTTTCCGCCACTGCATTTGATTGTCAGGGTATCATTCATATATTTCACATCATAGACATGCGGAAGCTTCATAAACTCATCTAACAGCTCATGTTCCAAATTTCGGATATGTACGATCACGCTTTCGGTGTTTTTGATCATAGCCTTTAACTCATCACTGGTTCCCTCAGCGATACGCTTCCCCCTGTCCATGATCAGGATATTCGAGCAGAGCTGTTCTACCTCCTCCATATAATGCGAGGTATAGATGATCGTTGCCCCACTCTCATTTAACTTTGCAATCCCCTCTAAAATATTATTTCTGGACTGGGGATCGACTGCAACGGTTGGCTCATCAAAGATAATGAGCTCCGGTTTATGAGCAATTCCACAGGCAATATTTAACCTGCGAAGCAGACCTCCGGAAAGCTTCTTCGGATAAAATTTTTTAAATTCCAAAAGCCCTGCAAACTCCAGTGCCTCCTCTACATACTGTTTTCTTTTTTCCTTTTCCTTTATGTAAAGTCCACAGAAATAATCTGTATTTTCATACACGTTCAGTTCGTTAAAAACCGCCACATTCTGAGATACCACACCAATCCTTTTTTTGATATCCAGCCGGTTTGGTGTCATCCTTTCCCCAAATATTTTTATCTCTCCATTATCATATGCCAAAAGCGATAAAAGACAGTTGATCGTCGTCGTCTTTCCCGATCCATTCGGTCCCAAAAGCCCAAACGCCTCCCCTTTTTCAATCCGAAGACTGAAATTATCCAGAGCAATCAACTCCTTATACCTTTTGACTAAATGATCGATTTCCACTACGGTATCACTCATAAAAGACCTCCCAGCTCTGTCATTCTTTGCCCGTAAACAAAATATTTTCCTTTACAGGTATAATGCATATAAAATCATTTTTTCACTCTCATAATCCATTATAAACATTTTTCATCTGCATTAAAGTGAAAAAAATCATAAATCGATATGACATTTGTCACATTTTCGCCAAGGAACTGTTCATAATTAACTTTTTAAGCTTTAAAATCCGGTCCTCCTGATCGATCCCGTTTTTATTCTGTTTAATCTGAATCCGTTTTATTTCCGTATCATCCTCAAGCCGACAGAGAACGAACGCATCATTTTCACAGGCCAGCCAGGTATCCCGAAAGACTAAGTAATGCCCGTTATCATTTCTGGAAATATGCTCTCTGTCTGCAGCATATAAAAATGGTTGATAGGAATTGGAAGACCACTGCGTTTTTGTCCAAAGCATATGCATATC
>CADBMH010000306.1 GCA_902795705.1 uncultured Lachnospiraceae bacterium
CTTATTTGTGTATCTTGCAAGGTTGATCGTAATACTTTGACATTCTGCACCTGCCTTCGTGAAGATCGCGTACATTTTACTGCCGATGGCATTGGAAAAATCAACTACCTTCGGATTGTCCTTATCAATTGTACCATTGGTGGCAATGACATCCTTTTCAAAGGTGTAGGTCGCTGAAGCAAATTCCGGTTCCGGATCAAAGCCGAGCATTGCAAGGCTTGTGGTGATTTCCGTACTGTCGAGATCAGGAATCGCATTTCCGTTTCCTGCTGCATACTGGATAAATTTGTTCTGATCCAGTTCGATATAGCCGGTTTCAAAATTCTCTCTGGTCACGGAGTCTGATTCGGAAATTTTATAGTAGGTTTTTCCGTTCTTTTCAACCTTTTCGGCACCCAGTTCATCGAGGTCAAAATTTCCGGATACGCTGTCACCGTAAAGAGTGCTTAACTGCACGATACGGTCATATTCGTCTTCGGTGATATAACCGTCTACATTCATGGTCACCTGATCTGATTTTACATCCGTCTGCATCTCTATACCGCAGCCGGTCAGTAAAATAGCAAAAGCAGGAATGATAGCAGCAATTTTTAATCTGTTCCTTTTCATAGAGCCCCTCCTTGTTTTTTGAAAATACATTTTTTTATATTTTATAGGTATTTTGTGAGGGTGTCAAGAAATATTCTCCTTCGGTTTTCCTTGTTGTTCAGAATAGTTACAGTTCACACATTCGTGTAAACTGTAACAGCACTAAACCATTAAAAATCGCGCTTTGCGCGATGGGCTTAGTGCTTTATTGGCTAAATTTACATCTTGGTACGGTAGTGAACAGCGGAGTGTTCACTACCGTGTGAAGTGTAACTTTTGATTTTCTAAATTCGTTTACTATAGAAGGTTTTCATGGTAAAAGCGGAAGGAGTGTGGTACACTGTATATGAAAAGTGGAATGTGGTTTGTAAAGGAGGTTCTTATGGCGATTTATTTGAATCCGGGATATAAAAAATTTCAGCAGGCGATTGATTCAGAAATCTATGTTGATAAAACGGAGATGATCGATTATCTAAATTCGATTGTGGATACAGAGCAAAGATATGTCAGCGTATCCCGCCCAAGACGGTTCGGAAAATCCATTGCGGCAAATATGCTTTGTGCCTACTATGGAAAGGGGGACAGCAGGGAGATTTTTGAAAAAAAGAAGATTGCGGAGCATGAGAACTGGGACAGATATTTGAATGAGTTCGATGTGATACGGATTGTAATGACAAGATTTGTGAAACGAAATGTGACGGTTCAGGATGCGCTCACTAAAATGCAGATAAATGTCTGCAGAGACATTTGTAAACAGTATCCGGAAGTGGATTATCTGGATAAGACGGATATTCTGCAGACTATGGAAGATGTGTACGCAGAAACCGGCGCTCGTTGTCGAGCTGAAATACGGAAAGACTGTGGAGACGGCATTAGATCAGATAAAGAGCAGGAACTATCCACAGAAGTTAGTACATTATGAGGGAAATATCCTGCTTGTCGGTATCAATTATAAGGATGGTGAAAAAAGTACAAGTGAGGAGTATAAGCATCACAGTTGCAGGATAGAAACGGCATAGTGAATTTAATTGTTAGTACACGGGTTAAGGGGGATCATGTATATCTTGACAAAGTCCCTGCCTATGAAGATAATAGAATAGTAATGGAGTGGGTATACTGAAAAGGATGTTAGAAAATTTTATTTGACGGTATTTTTCAGAAAAATGAATATGAAAATGTGCCGGGTAACAAGAAACGAATCACGAAAAAAAGGAGGCAGATTATGGCAGAGAACAATCCGTATGCAGGTACACAGACAGAGAAAAATTTAAGAGCGGCTTTTTCCGGGGAGTCAGAAGCAAGGAATAAATACACCTATTTTGCTTCTAAGGCAAAAAAGGAAGGCTTTGAACAGATTTCCGCTCTTTTTTTAAAAACTGCAGATAATGAAAAGGAACATGCAAAAATGTGGTTTAAGGAGTTGAATGGAATCGGCAGTACAGCGGAGAATCTTACTGCTGCAGCAAACGGTGAAAATTACGAATGGACAGATATGTATGCAGGCTTTGCTGAGACTGCGGAAAAGGAAGGCTTTCCGGAGCTGGCAGAAAAATTCCGCATGGTAGGTGAAATCGAAAAGAAGCATGAAGAGCGATACCGTGCATTATTGAAGAATGTAAAGATGCAGGAAGTCTTTAAAAAGAGCGAGGTAAAAGTCTGGGAGTGCAGAAACTGCGGGCATATTGTAGTCGGTACAGAGGCACCGGAGGTCTGTCCGGTCTGTGCGCATCCACAGGCATATTTTGAGGTTCATGCAGAGAATTATTAATGTTCTTGTTTTTAATGTTAGAAGTTTTCGGTTAAGGAAACTTTTGATCGGAAAATTGTGAATCATATTTTAAAAGAGAGAGCAGTCAAAGGACGGCTCTCTTCTTTATGTGTTATCCATATAAAGTTCACGGAAGTATTTGGTCAAAATCATTTGAACGAATATTTGAGCAGAAATAAAAATGCAATCAAATCACCTGCTTATGCCATGATAATATTGAAAGGCATTCATCGATGAAAAACTTTCTGTAAGGAGAAACGGCATGAGGGCAGAGGAAATAGAAGGTTATACAACGGAATACGGAAATGAACTCTTTCGGTTTTGCTGTTATCTGACGGGAAACAGGCGGATGAGATAAGTGTTATTCAAAGGTTAAGGGGGTATAATTTTGCTGAAAAGTAAAAAATACCCCCTTAACTTGCTGATACTGTATTTTTTTTGTATAATGGTATTATAATCGGTAAATGTGGATTTTGTATGTGAATATAACTTTATCGAAAAATCACTTAGGAGGTCGCTATGAAAATATATCATCGGGAAAATTATCTGCAGAAGATACGGGGGTTTTATCATGATACAGAACTGATCAAGGTCATTACAGGTGTCAGAAGGTGTGGAAAGTCCTGTCTGATGGAATCTATTGCTGCAGAGCTTAATGAGTCAGGAATTTCGAGAGAAAATATTATATTTTTGAATCTTGATAAAAGAGGATATCGTTCCGTGAAAACTGCGGATGCCTTAGATGCATTGATTGAGGAAAAATCAATATCGGAAGGTGTGAAATACCTGTTTATTGATGAAATACAAAATGTTAAGGGCTTTGAAGAGGTGCTCAATGGATTCCGTGAAGAGGAGGAATATTCTATTTTTATCACCGGTTCGAATTCTTATCTGCTCAGTGGCGAATTGGTGACGAAATTAACCGGCAGATATATTGAGTTTGAAATGTTTCCTTTGAGCTTTGATGAATATCTTGGTATGAAAGATTTTTTGGGGAAAGAGATATCATCAGATTTGACCGGTGAATTTGACCGGTATATTTCAGAAGGAGGTTTTCCGAAAGCACTTCAGTACGAGGGAGAGGATAAAAGAAATTATATAAAAAGTGTCATTCAGGAAATTTTTGAAAAAGATATCAAAAGGCGTGTCAGGATACGAAATACTTCTGTTTTTGAAACAGTTCAGAGATATATTATCAATAATTTCGGTGCGGCTATGAGTTTGAAAAATATTCTTTCTGATTTGAAGAAGGAAGGGTGCGTGATAAAAAGAGAAACCTTGCATCGATATATTGAAATCTTAGAGGATGCGAAGATTATTCATTCCTGTAGGCGTTTTGATTTGAAATCCAGAAAATCAATTTCCGGAGAGAAAAAATATTATCTTGCAGATGTCGGATTTTACTATGCACTGAATGTAGATAAAAGGATCAATTACGGACCGACGATGGAAAATGTTTTGTATACTTACGCACGGGCGAAGGGATATGAAATCAGCATTGGTCGTATTGGAAAATTTGAATGTGATTTTATCTTAAATAGAAATTATTCTGAGTATGCTTATGTACAGGTCTCTATGACGATTATGGACAGCATTGAGACAGAAAACAGGGAATATCGTCCTTTGGAACAGATTAAAGATAATTACCCGAAATATGTTTTTACAAGACATGATCTGATACAGAAAAGAAATGGGATTTTGCATGTAAATATGCCTGAATTTATGAAAGAAAATCAGGCTTTTTAGAAGTTTTCTGCTAAGGAAACTTCTGACCGGAAAGCTATGAATTATATTTTTCGCGGGTTAAGGGGGTATAATTTTGCTGAAAAGTAAAAAATACTCCCTTAACCCGCTGATAATATATATTTTAAAAGAGACAGTCAAAGGGAAACAGAGCAGAAACAGAGTAGAACGCATTTTTGCTTTGACATCACATAGTAAACAGTGTATAATAAAGCGAATGTGCAAAATGGATTGTATACATGAGTACAAAACAACGGATAGAAAGGAAAGGTGCAGGGATGGCAAAGTATTCGAGGCAGGATATTTACGATTTGATTGAAGAAGAAGACATTGAATTTATCCGTCTGCAGTTTACGGATATTTCAGGGAATTTGAAAAATATGGCAATGACCAGTAATCAAATTGATAAGATACTGGATGGCAGATGTAAATTTGACTGTTCCGTGATTGATGGATTCCGTGGAACCGGATATGAAGAATTGTTTTTAGTTCCGGATTTAGATACCTTTGTGATTTTTCCATGGCGGCCACAGCACGGAAAGGTGGCACGTTTTATCTGTGATATGGTAAAACCGGATGGCAGTCCTTTTGACGGTGACTGCAGATATATATTAAAAAGAACGATCTCAAAGGCGAAAGAAATGGGCTATGATTTAGATGTTGCCGTGAAAAATGAATTTTTCCTTTTTGATCTGGATGAAAACGGAGAGCCGACCAGTCAGACAAATGAACGGGGCGGCTATTTTGATGTTGGCCCGGCAGATACCGGGGAGAATGCGAGAAGGGATATGGTATTGTATTTGGAGGATATGGGAATCAATGTGGAATCTTCGTATCACTCTAATGAAGCGGCACAGCATGTTTTGGAGCTTGGCCATATCGATGCCCTGTCGATGGCAGATGCAATCATGACGACAAGACTTGTCGTGAGGACCGTGGCAAGGCGGCACGGGCTTCATGGTACCTTTATGCCGAAGCCTTTAGCTGATGCAAAGGGAGTGGGGGCACATTATATCTTTTCTCTGCACAGCGCGGAGAATAATATATTCTCCAACGAGCAGGATACGCTTGGTGTCAGTGAAGAGGGATATCATTTCATGGCAGGACTTTTAAAGCATATTGCGAGCATGACACTGATTAATAATCCGATCGTCAATTCCTATAAACGCCTTGTGCCGGGGTATCTGGCACCGGTGACAGTCGGCTGGTCCGCGACGAAAAGCAGTCCGTTGATACGGCTTACTTCGATTGGCGGGGACGGTGCAAGAATTGTTTTAAGAAGTCCGGATGGTGCGGCTAATCCGTATTTAGTGATTGCTGCGTGTCTAAATGCCGGGATGTCGGGCTTGAAAAAAGGAATCGAGCCGCCGGCGTCTATGGACGATCTGTCTGCAGAGGAGGGGAGCGGAGAAAAGCTTCCAAGAACTCTGCACGAAGCGGTAGGGCTTTATAAAAAAGATAAACTTTTACAGGATACAATGGGAACACACATTTCAAAGCATCTGATCGAGGCTAAGGAAGAGGAGTGGAATGAATACTGCAAGCAGGTGACCGACTGGGAACGGGAGCATTATCTTTGATTTTGGCTATACAAATACATCATCTGATAAATGATCAGGTTAAGGTGGGGATGACAGATAAAAATGCAGGACGGTATTTACTGTCCGAAATTTAGGATTTTCAGACGGGAGGTTTCTGTATGGCGGATATCATCATTGCATTTCCGAAAATAGACGATGCCAAAAATTTGAGAAAGCTCCTGGTGCGTAATGGATATGATGTGAGTGCGATTTGTGACAGCGGAGCGGAGATTGCGGAGATTGTCAACCGGCTGGACGGCGGTGTCCTGATTTGCGGATACCGTTTTTCGGACATGTATTATAGGGAGATTTATGAATATCTTCCGAAGGAATTTCAAATGCTTTTATTAGCATCGCCCGCCAAGCTGTCAGAAAATGATGTGAGTGATCTGCTTTCTTTAGCAATGCCGTTTAAAATGCAGGATTTGCTGGGTACGCTGGAAATGATGCTCACAGAGTACCGGAGATGGAAAAAAAGGCAAAAGAAAAAGACGAAGGTGCGTTCTGAGAGCGAACAAAAGGTTATATTGAAATGTAAAGAGCTTTTGATGGAACGAAACGGCATGACTGAGGAAGAGGCGCATCGTTATATACAAAAATTAAGCATGGACAGCGGTACGGGGATGGCAGAAACTGCTGAGATGCTTTTGACACTGAATGGAAAGGAATGGGAAATCTGATGAGAAAAGCATTTCTTATATTGGAAGATGGGACAGTATTTGAGGGGAAGAGCATCGGAGCGGAAAAGGAAGTCATCAGTGAGATCGTCTTTAATACTTCGATGACCGGATATCTGGAGGTTTTGACAGATCCGAGCTATGCCGGACAGGCGGTGACGATGACCTATCCGCTGATCGGAAATTACGGTGTCTGTAAACGTGATATGGAATCAGACAGAGCATGGCCGGATGGATTCATCGTCAGAGAGCTTTCAAGGATGCCGAGTAATTTTCGTTCGGAAGAATCGTTGGAAGCTTTTTTGAAGGAATATGAGATTCCGGGAATCAGTGGAATTGATACGAGAGCATTGACAAAGCTTCTCAGAGAAAAAGGAACGATGAACGGGATGATCACGACAGATGAAAACTATGATACCGGAAAAATCCTTCCGAAGCTAAAGGAGTACAAGGTGACCGGAGTTGTAAAAAAGGTTTCCTGCAGGGAAAAACAGGTTTATGAGCCGGGAGATTTGATGTCCGAAAAAACGGATATTAAATATGAGGTGGCTGTCATAGATGTAGGAACGAAGAGAAATATTTTGCGCTGTCTTTTGAACAGAGGCTGTCGTGTGACCGTGTATCCATGTGATTTTTCCGCGGAGGAAGTGATCAGGGAAAAGCCGGATGGTATTATGATCACGAATGGACCGGGAGATCCGGCAGAATGTGTGGAAATCATCGAAGAGATAAGGAAGCTTGCAGGCTCCGGCATCCCGATTTTTGCAATCTGTCTCGGCCATCAGCTCATGGCACTGGCACATGGAGCCAAAACATATAAAATGAAATACGGGCACAGGGGTGCCAATCATCCGGTCAAGGACCTGGAAACCGGAAAGGTCTATATTTCATCGCAGAATCACGGGTATGTGGTGGATGCGGATTCTCTGGATGAAGCGCAGGCAACGCCCTGGTTTATCAATGTAAATGATAAGACCGTAGAGGGAGTGGTTTACAGACAGGAACCAATCAAAACGGTTCAGTTCCACCCGGAGGCGAATGCGGGACCGAAGGATTCGGAGATTTTGTTTGAGGAGTTTATAGGTATGATAAAAGATACAAATTTTGACAGAAATGAGGGATTCATATGCCAAAAATCGAAGGAATAAAAAAGGTATTGGTGATCGGTTCGGGGCCGATCGTGATCGGACAGGCGGCAGAGTTTGACTATGCGGGGACGCAGGCGTGCCGTTCTTTAAAGGAGGAGGGATTAGAGGTAATCCTTGTCAATTCCAATCCTGCCACGATCATGACAGACAGGGATATTGCGGATAAGGTATATATTGAGCCATTAACGGCGGAGGTGCTGCAAAAAATTATTGAGACCGAAAAACCGGACAGTATACTTCCGAATATGGGAGGACAGGCAGGACTGAATCTGGGAATGGAGCTGGCGGAATCCGGTTTTTTAGAGAAGCATGGAGTGAAGCTTTTGGGGACGACGGCGGAAACGATCCGGAATGCGGAGGGGCGTCAGGAATTTAAGGATATGATGGAGCGGATCGGAGAGCCGTGCGCGGCATCCGAGCTTGTGGAAAATATTGAGGATGGGGCGGCATTTGCGGAGAAAATCGGTTATCCTGTCGTCCTTCGTCCGGCATATACTCTGGGAGGCTCCGGAGGCGGTATCGCCCATGACAGGGAGGAGTTAGAGGAGATTTTAGCAAACGGACTCAGGCTTTCCAGAGTGGGACAGGTTCTGGTGGAACGCTGTATCGCAGGCTGGAAGGAAATCGAATATGAGGTGATGCGTGACAGCAACGGAACCTGTATTACGATCTGTAATATGGAAAATCTGGATCCGGTCGGTGTACATACCGGAGACAGTATTGTTGTGGCGCCTTCCCAGACTCTATCGGATAAGGAATATCAGATGCTCAGAACCTCGGCGCTCCGCATCATTGATGAGCTTGGAATCACGGGAGGCTGTAATGTGCAGTTTGCCCTGCATCCGACTTCCTTTGAATATATTGTTATCGAGGTAAATCCTCGTGTGAGCCGTTCGTCGGCACTTGCGTCAAAAGCAACCGGCTATCCGATCGCGAAGGTGTCTGCCAAAATAGCACTGGGCTATAATCTGGATGAGATACCGAATGCAGTGACGGGAAAAACATATGCGAGTTTTGAACCGGCTCTTGATTATGTGGTGGTGAAGATTCCGAGACTGCCGTTTGATAAATTTATCCATGCAAAGCGAACATTGACGACACAGATGAAAGCGACCGGCGAGGTCATGAGTATCTGTACGAGCTTTGAGGCGGGACTGATGAAGGCAATCCGCTCTCTGGCACAGCATGTGGACTCATTGGAAACCGGTGATTATGACGGAATGAGTGACGAGGATGTGTTAGAGCGGCTGGAGATTGTCGATGACAGGCGAATCTATCTGATTGCGGAAATTCTCCGCCGTGGGATCGCCGACTATGAGAAAATCCATGAGGTGACGATGATCGATTCTTGGTTTATTGATAAGCTGGCGATTTTAGTCGAAATGGAGAAGGCGTTAAAGGGATGTGCCGGAAATCTTACGAAGGAGCTTTTAAAAGAGGCAAAGCGAATGGAATTTCCGGACAGTGTGATCGCAAGATGGACCGGAAAAACAGAGGAAGAGATAAAAGACCTGCGTTATGAATACGGGATTACGGCAGCGTTTAAGATGGTGGATACCTGTGCTGCGGAATTTGCTTCCGAAACACCGTATTATTATAGCTGCTTTGACGGGGAAAATGAGGTAGAGGAAAAATCAGAGAAGAAAAAGATCATGGTGCTTGGCTCCGGTCCGATCCGTATCGGACAGGGAATCGAGTTTGATTACTGTTCGGTACACAGTGTCTGGGCGCTTGCAAAGGAAGGCTATGAGACAATCATCGTCAATAATAATCCGGAGACGGTCAGTACCGATTTTGATATAGCGGATAAGCTCTATTTTGAGCCGTTGACACCGGAGGATGTTGAAAACATTGTGCGCCTTGAAAAGCCGGATGGAGCTGTTGTCCAATTTGGCGGACAGACAGCAATCAATCTAACCGAGGCTCTTATGAAGATGGGAGTAAAGATACTGGGAACAAGCGCAGAAAATGTAGATGCGGCAGAGGACAGGGAGCTTTTTGACGAGATTTTGGAGGAGTGTCAGTTTCCGAGGGCAAAGGGGGATACGGTCTTTACGACGGAGGAGGCATTGAAGGTCGCAAATTCTCTCGGTTATCCGGTGCTTATCCGTCCTTCCTATGTGCTTGGCGGACAGGGCATGCAGATTGCGGTTTCCGATAAGGATATCGTAGATTTTATGGCGGTGATCAACCGCTATCATCAGGAGCATCCAATCTTAATTGATAAATATCTGATGGGAAAAGAGATTGAAGTTGATGCGGTCTGTGACGGGGAGGATATTTTGATCCCCGGTATCATGGAGCATATCGAGAGAGCGGGAATCCATTCCGGAGACAGCATTTCCGTGTATCCGGCACAGACGATTTCCGAACGCATTGAAAATATACTGGTGGATTATACCGGGAAACTGGCGCGTTCGCTGCATGTGATCGGACTCATTAATATTCAGTTTATCGTATATCAGGATGAGGTATATGTGATTGAGGTGAATCCTCGCTCCAGTCGTACCGTGCCGTATATCAGCAAGGTGACGGGAATACCGATTGTGGATCTGGCGAGTCGTGTGATCCTTGGGGCGAAGATAAAAGACATGGGCTATGAACCGGGACTTGCAAAAAAAGCAGCCTATATGGCAATCAAAATGCCGGTCTTTTCATTTGAGAAGCTCAGAGGTGCGGAAATCAGCTTAGGACCGGAGATGAAATCGACAGGGGAGTGTCTGGGAATTGCTAAAACCTTTGATGAGGCACTTTCGAAGGCATTTAAGGGAGCGGGCTTTAATCTTCCGCAGCATAAAAAAATGATCATGTCTTTAAAGGATGAGGATAA
>CADBMH010000307.1 GCA_902795705.1 uncultured Lachnospiraceae bacterium
GGAAGATGGGACTTGAACCCACACGTCGTTGCCAACACTAGATCCTTAGTCTAGCCTGTCTGCCAATTCCAGCACTTCCGCAGTTCTTTATTCACATAACGAACGATACTATTTTACCAAAGTCCTACCCCATTGTCAAGACTTTTCTCACACAAACTTGGTTGTAGATGGCAGGTATCCCTTATATGTCACTCCGTCCTTTACCACCTTCACATAATAAACAAATTTGCTGCCTGTCAGATAAACTTCTCCCAAATGCGTGATCGTCTCGTCTTTTTCCAGCTTTAAGAGCACCTTATTCGTCTTGCTCTCCAGATCCGGCTCTTTATATAAAGACACTGCCTTTTTTATCTGCTGCGTTTTTACCGTCGGATTCGTGGCAACTGTCAGATATGTGTAATCACTGAAATATTTTGTACCGTTTACAAGTGTGTATGCCCGTATCGCATAATAATAGGTCCGGTTCGCTTTTAATGTTCCACTGACATATGAAGTTGTCGCCTTATTCTTGATCGTCGTCACAGTGGAATAAGTCGTACCATTTAATGTATTCTTTTTATAAATCCGGTATCCCGTGTAGCTGTTTTTCTTCGACCATGTAAATTCTACTTTTTTTGCAAGCTTTGTCGATTTCTTCTTTAAATTCGCAACAGGCTTTGGCAGAATTTTAAAGGTCAGTGTCTTCGTTCCGGAATAATCATTGATTCCCGTCACGGTTACCGTTGCTTTCCCGATATTGATATTATTCGCATAAGTCAAAAGATAATCGGTTCCCTTTTTCAAGGTCTTTCCGCCATATGTAATGACCGGTGCCGGTGTCTTCGCCTTAGCACTGTAGACCTGTGATGCAATAGATTTGAATTTAGCTTTTGTAATTTTTATGCCGTTATCGGCATCCGGTTTCGTATTGTTTGTATACCAGAAATTGCAGTCTACCTTTCCGCTGATCCCGTTTATCGTTCCTGCACTGGAATACTGCCAGAATTCATAGGTTCCGGTATAAGTTGTTTTCTTGTTGTACTGGGCAAGCCAGATTTTGTAACTCTCCGCCAGCGCCGCCCCATCAATGGAGCTTGTCAGATCGGTCTTATTCGCATAGACCATAGGCGTATAACCGGCACCTTTGATCGTCGCACAAAATGCCTTGCAAAGATTCGTTGCCGCCGCCTTGGAAAGCCCTGCTTTTTCTCTCCTTCCATTGGCAATTGCATTTTCGTAATCATAAGCAACCGGCAAAGTAATCTTATAATTTTTCATCTGCTCAACACAGTACGCCGCCTCAAGTGCCGCTTCATTTTCATTTAACGCCTCTGTATAGAAGTAAACGCCGATCGGGAGTCCGGCATCTGTCGCCCCTTTTGCGTATGTTTGAAAATTTTTATCCAGAGTCAGAGTGCCCGTAGATGATCCCCGGTATCCAAGCCTTAGAATTACAAATTGAACTCCGGATGCCTTTACCTTACTCCAATCAATCGTGCCCTGATAATAGGACACATCTATGCCCATGAAAATATTTTTTCCATCATGCATAGCATTATGGGTATATGTAATTCCGGTAAACGGATTCACCCCGGTTGCCGCAGTGTTTGCCGCATCTGCTGTAATCCGGTCTGCTGACGACAAAACAAGCAGCAAAAAAGAAAATAAAATCGAAAATAGTATCTTACTTAATTTCTTCATGTAAACCTCCAAAAGTAAACTCATTTGTGATACCCCTCATTCCCCTAAAGTATCCACATATCCTTTCCCATTGGTTCAGACATTTTCCCGGCTGCAAAAATATTTCAAAAAATCAATTCTGACAACCCGGATAATACAAAAAGGTCTGTCCGGTTTTTGTACCAGCAGGACACAAACTCCTTCAGACCTTTTTATAGTAACCACCGATTATGGTGATAATATGTGCTTTCTTTGTTATTTTTGTGTCAAACAGCGTTACAATTCCCCATCAGAAGCCTAGCAGATCTATGAGTTTCCTTTCATAAAAAGAGAATATATTACGCTTTAAAATCAAACCGGTATACTGTTACGGAAAGCGGCGGAAGCTTCATCGCCAGTGCATAATCTTTTCCATCGCATGGCTCCTTTTTCGCAGTAATTGTCTTCGGATTATCTACACCGGTACCGCCGAATCTTACTTCATCAGAGGATAAAAGCTGGGTGTACTTTCCGGCACACGGAACACCGGTCTTAAACTCATCATACTCGACCGGGGTAAAGTTACAGATAAATAAGAGCTGATCCTTTGCCGTCGTTCCGCGTCTGACAAAGCTTACGGTACTCATCTCATTATTATCCACACTCATCCACTCAAAGCCCAGATTATCATAATCGTTCACATAAAGCGCGTCATATTTCTGATACAGTTTATTTAATTCCTTAACATAAGCCTGCATCTTTTTATTATAATCTTCATCTAAAAGATACCAGTCAAGGCTTCTCGCCTCACTCCACTCACGATACTGTGCAAATTCCTGTCCCATGAACAAAAGCTTCTTGCCCGGATGACCGTACATAAAACCATATGCGGTACGAAGATTGGCAAATTTATCCTTCAGCTCACCCGGCATTTTACCTATCATAGAGCCTTTGCCATGCACCACCTCATCATGCGATAGTACCTGAATGAAATTCTCACTGTACGCGTACTGCATACTGAAGGTCAGCCGTCCGTGATTGCCGGAACGGAAATACGGATCCATATGCATATATTCTAAGAAGTCATTCATCCAGCCCATATTCCACTTAAAGAGGAATCCTAAGCCCCCAAGCTCTACCGGTGAAGTAACACCCGCCCATGCAGTAGACTCCTCGGCGATGATCATGGCTCCCGGCGCCTGCTTATCAAATTCTTCATTCATATGATGGAAGAAATTAATCGCATCATAGTTTTCATTGCCGCCATCTTCATTTGGCAGCCATTCTCCGTCATTCTTTCCATAGTCAAGGTAGAGCATCGATGCAACCGCATCTACACGCAGACCGTCTACATGGAATTTCTTTACCCAGAACAGCGCATTTGCCAAAAGGAAATTTTCTACCTCGCGTTTATTATAGTTAAATATATAGGTTCCCCAATGCGGATGCTCGCCGCGTCTCTTGTCCGGATGCTCATAAAGAGCCTGTCCGTCAAACTGACCAAGTCCAAACGCATCCCTCGGAAAATGTGCCGGTACCCAGTCTAAAATAACACCGATTCCCTTTTTATGCATATAGTCTACAAAATACATAAAGCCAGTCGGTTCCCCATATCTTCTGGTCGGTGCATAGTACCCGGTCACTTGATATCCCCAGGAACCATCAAACGGATGCTCTGCGATTCCCATCAGCTCTATATGTGTATATCCCATTTCCTGTACATACTTTGCTACCATCGGCGCCAGCTCCCGATAAGAGAAAAAGCCGTCATCACTGTCTTCGATTTTCTTTTTCCATGAACCCAAATGCATCTCATAAATTGCCATCGGTTTTTTCCTGAGATCATTTCTGCTTAGGCTTTCCCTGTCCTTTATCCACTTGTCATCAGACCACTTAAACCCGGAAAGATCTGTTACGACAGAAGCATTTTTCGGACGAAGCTCCGCCGCATTCGCATAGGGATCTGCTTTCATCAGAATATCACCGGTTCTGGTCAGAATCTGATATTTATAAACTGCTCCCGGCTTGACTCCCGGTATAAAAAGCTCGTAGATACCGGATACCTCCAGGGTACGCATCAAATGCAATCTGCCATCCCACATATTGAAGTCGCCGACGACGCTGACTGCTCTGGCATGTGGTGCCCATACTGCAAACAGCACACCCTCCACACCATTTACCGTCATCGGATGTGCGCCTAATTTATCATAAATCTGATAATGGTTTCCCTCTGCAAACAGATAAAGATCAGTTTCCCCAAGCTGCGGTGCAAAGGAATACGGATCCGAAGTCTCCACAACATCATCCTCGTCATAGTAAATATGAAGAAGATAATCATTTTTGTATTTTCTTCCCTCAACATAAAGCCCGAAAAAGCCTTTTCCGGGCTCTACCTCTTCCAGTTCAATCTCATTTTTCCCTTTTTTATCCGTAACCGTTATTCTTTTTGCTTCCGGACGGTAAACGGTAAACACCTGTCCCTTACCAAATTCATGTAACCCTAAAATATTGTGCGGTGCATTATGGTGACCTTCCAACAGTTCATCATATTCCACCCAGTTGATCCACTGATCCAGTTTTTCTTGCATAATCTACCCCCATATGTTGCTTTTATCATACAGCAAAACACTCCCCTCTCTGTGAAAGTCTCCTGTTTTTGCCGTATCATTGCTGTTTCAATTTATTGCATTTGCAGAGCCCTACATCATATGTAAAACCTATATTCGGTTTTATCATACCATATCCGTAAAGTCGTTGTCTACTATTTTCGCTACGGATTCGGGCTGATTTTTTTTGTCGCCTGCTTCGGCAGAAGCTCCGTCCTGTACTGGAATGTACGTCCGGAGCTGTACGCCTTTAGCTGCGCATGTGTGACCAGGCAGAATTTCCCCTTTCGCCGTCTTGGTGTCGTATCAAAATGATACCATCCTCCCCGCACATAGACCAGATTCCACCAATGGTCAGAGCCGGCTCTTTTCGGATAACGCGTGACCTCCAGATTCGGAATCCCCGCTCTGGTAATCAGAAGTCTTGACACGCTGTAAAATGTAAAGCAGTCCCCCGAACGATAGCGCAGTCCGTTTACCGCAGATTTCCGCCAGTTTGTATGACTGCCGCTGTCAGTATAGGAGCAATGGGAATGCACATAGTTATAAATGGCACGCAGCTTTTTCTCATCCGACCAGCTCTTTTTCACAATAGAGGCAAGTGCCTGATCTGCAATCTCCTCTGCCATTCCTTTTTTATAGACCTGCACCTTCGCCCAGGTCTTCTTTATATTGCCCGCCGCATCCTTCGCCGTATACCAGACCTTATAGATTCCTTCCTTGCTCCAGTTGATTCCACTGGCATCTACGGAAAATTTGACCGTCCCGTCACGATCATCTGTCGCCTTTACATGCTCCTTAAAATTATAGGTATTTTTTCTGTCCGCATAGCAGACACGGACCGGAATGTTTGAATAAATGCTTTTCTTTCCAACCCAGCCACTAAAAGCTGGTGCTTTTTTATCCTTACTGCCCCATGTCGTCTTTCCTGTTTTCTTCTGTGCATCATAGGTATAAAGCGCCGTTCCCGCATAGAGCTTGACCTTTAATAGTTTCATGGCACTTAAGTTACCACTGTAGTCCCCCTCGCAGGTCACCTTTTTTGAAGTTTTTCCGGGAGCGATATTTTTCACGGTAAAAGAAACCTTTTTCGTTTTCGGCACCCATTCTGTCTTTGTATACGGAGTCGGTGCCGGTGTAGGAGAAACCTCTGGTGTTTCTGTTACCGAAGGAGTTTCTGAAGGCTGCGGTTCCTCTGTTTCTGTAGGACTTCCTGACGTTTCCGGTGTTGCCGTTGCTTCCGGATTTTCGGTCACCTGTGGCGTCTCTTCCGGCGTTATCGTTACCGTCTTTTTCTCCAAGACCTGAATCTGATAATAATATATCATCTTTTTTATGGTTCCTGACGCTGACTCATTTTTTACAGATACCGAATAGGTCATCTCATTCTCAGACTTCTTCGTCAATTTTGCATTTTTTAACTTTACCTCACTATATTTCACCGTAAGCTTCGGCTTATTAGCCGCCGAAGCTCTGATCGGTGAAGAAAAGCCGCCGAAACCTCCGAGTGAAGTAATGCACATTGCCAAGATTAAAATAAAACTGATTTTTCTTTTCATTTACTATGCCGCCTCCTGTTTGTATTATAATATTTTGCATATAAATATCAATTCATTGAATGTGTAAATCCTCATGCTTTCTGAAATATAATATAAAAATTATATCCTTTTATAAAGTTTTCGATAAGCCCAAAATATAATCTGCACTAACATGATATAACCTGCATAGCGAAATCAGGTGCCTGATCGGCATTTCATTCGCTCCCCTCTCATACCGCGCATACATCGTCTGTGAAGTACCTAAATAATGAGCAACATACTCTTGTGTATAATCATGATCCTCCCGCAGATCCCTGATTCTTCTCACATACTCCATATGAATCCTCCCTATGGAATCTTATGCCACACAAATAACTCTTTCCATCTGTTTTGAACTGCTAAGCCTGCTTTTTCCAGATAAACGACTATATTAATATGTCTGTTTTTCATCTACAGTATGTTCTAGAAAATGGGTTAAATAATTGCTCTATGCCGGACTGCAATGCCATAGATGAAAGCATATGCAGTAAAGCATTCGGCAATTTCTAAATTCGTTAACTATCATAAAAAGTATAGCTTAATACAGATGTTTACTATTGACTTTAGTAAACATCTGTATTAAACTAAAGGCATTACGAACTGCTTAATTACAAATAAACTGTTGTAATAAAGCAGTTTAACTATTTTTCTAATAAGGGAGGACTTAAAATGAAGAAAGAATTGATCAGTACTATTTTGGCATGCAGTCTGCTTTTTAGCGGAGGATTTTTGGTGGATGAACCGGAGGCTGCAAAAGCAATCAGCTACGGAATCAGCAGTTCTCAGGTTATAAAAGCAGGAGCAAACGAAGATAATCCGGGCGAAGCATCAGAAGGAACCGTCAAATGCACAAAGCTGACAGCGCAAAAATCAATCTATACAATCTCCAAAAAGGGAGAAGGTATGCAAATCACATTTAATCTGACGACCACGCCGGAAAACTCTCTGACAAAGGAAAAGGTAACAGCAAAAGTAAAAAGTACAAAAATCGCCAAGGTGACAAACAAGGTGCTTTCCGAAAATGCGCTTGTTGTTACTATTGAGGGAGTAAAGGACGGAACAACGACATTATCGGTTGCTGTCGGAGAAGCAACCGCACAGGTGAAAATCAAGGTAAAGATTACCGAAGGGACATGTGGCAAGAATCTGACCTGGAAACGGAAGGGAACCTTGCTTACAATTAAAGGAACAGGAAAGATGAAAGATTATAGTTACAGAGGTTTTTTCTTTGGGAAAAGAAATATTACGAAAATTATCATTTCATCCGGTGTAACAAGCATTGGAAATCATGCTTTTGAGGAATTAAGTAAATTAAAAAGCGTAAAAATTTCAACAACAGTTCGGACAATAGGAAAAGATGCTTTTGGAGGATGCGACTCTTTAAAAAGCATTACAATTCCTAAAAGTGTTCATAAGATTGGAAATGGGGCATTTGAAGACTGTGATAAGTTGAAAACAGTTAAAATACTTAATAAAAATTGTAAAATAAATGGAAGTAGACCTTTTGGTTATACTTATGACGTGGATATGGTCAAAGAAAAAATATCTTGGAAATTAATACCGGGAATTAAAATATACGCTCCAAAGGGCTCTACGGCAGAAAAATATGCAAAAAAGCATAAGATTCCTTTTGTGAAATTAGGATAATCAATGCATCCGGGGATGATGCAGAGCTTCCATACAATCTTCGGATGCTTTTATTTGTGAAAGAAATGGAGGAAACAAAGAGTGAAAAAATTAAATACTTTATTCAGTTTGGAGGGGGTAGAGTGAAAATAACATAGAGTTTTAGACCGACTTTAAGTAAAGAGTCGAGATTCCCGGCTCTTGAAAAGTAGAGTATTGGAATCAA